>JALSHQ010000219.1 GCA_026982145.1 Gammaproteobacteria bacterium
GGTTCACATTAGTTCGTTGCTGCTTGTCAACATTGATAAAACCGCGTTCATCCACGGCCACACCGGCTTTGTCCGCATCGATGAGCAGCCCGTTGGGTGAGCGTCCAATCGAGACCAGCACACGGTCAAAGGTATCCTGCGCTGGCGCACCCTTGCCTTCAAACGAACAGACCATGCCTACATCCGAAGGCTCTATCGCGGTCACTTTGGTATTCAAAAAGATATTTTCATAACGCTTTTTGATGCGGCGTTCCAGTGGCCGCACCACGTCTCGATCTGCCCCCGGTATCAACCCTGATGAGAGCTCGACTACGGTGACATCGGAACCCAGCGCATCGTAAACCGTCGCCATCTCCAGCCCGATGATGCCACCCCCGACCACTAATAAGCGTTTGGGGACTTCGGCAATCTCCAGTGCATCGGTGGAGTCCATCACACGTGGGTCGTCCCACGGAATGAACGGCAACTTGGTGACACGTGAACCCGCAGCGATAATGCAGTGTTCAAAACCAACGACGACCTTTGCACCATCATCCGCTTCTACTTCAATCGTGTTTGCAGACGTGAACTTACCGTAGCCGTGGACGATCTCCACCTTGCGCTGTTTGGCCAACCCTTTTAGGCCACCGGTCAACTTACCAATCACGCTCTCTTTATGGGCGCGTAGTTTATCGATGTCGATTTCGGGTTTATTGAATGCAACACCAATATCGGCAAACTCTTCCGCTTCGTTGATCACCTGCGCGGTGTGCAGCAGCGCCTTTGATGGGATACAGCCGACATTGAGGCAGACACCACCGATGTTCTGATAGCGCTCGATCAGGATCACTTTTTTGCCCAGATCAGCCGCACGAAATGCAGCAGTGTAACCGCCGGGGCCAGAGCCCAGTACAACGATCTCAGCTTCCTTATCGACATCGCCACTATAGCTAGCAGCTTTAGGCACAGCTGCTGCCGGTGTCGATTCAGCCGCTGGCGCAGGCTCAACCTTTGCAGCCGGTGCTTCACTGGCCGCGACTTCACTCACTTCCAGACTCAACACCAAACTGCCTTCGGCAACCTTGTCGCCTATCGCAACATGCAGCGCTTTCACTACGCCACCCTGTGGCGCGGGAATCTCCATTGCCGCTTTGTCTGATTCGACTGAGATCATTGAGTCTTCAGCCTCAATGGTGTCGCCCACCGCCACCAGTACTTCGATCACTTCAACTTCGTCAAAGTCACCAATATCGGGAATAGGAATATCTATTATCTGACTCATGATCGCCTCCCGTTACAGCAGTTTCTCAGGTCTGCCCGCAAGCACACTACTGAGGAAGGTGGTAAAACGTGCGCCATCGGCACCATCAATCACGCGATGATCGTATGAGAGCGCCAGTGGTAACATCAGCTTTGGCTCAAAGCCTTCACCATTCCACACGGGTTGCATTTTTGAGCGTGACACACCAAGAATCGCAACCTCAGGTGCATTGACGATCGGGGTAAATTTAGTCCCGCCGATGCCACCCAAACTTGAGATGGTCAAGCACCCTCCCTGCATGTCGGCCGGTTTGAGTTTCTTGTCACGCGCTTTGATGCTGATCTCACCCATTTCGATGGCGATCTCGACCAGGCTCTTTTTATCCGCATCACGAATCACCGGCACCACGAGGCCATCCGGCGTATCCACCGCGATGCCGATGTTGTAATATTTTTTGTAAACCAGATTTTCGCCGCTCGCATCAAGTGAGCTATTAAAACGTGGGAATTCTTTAAGCCCTGCAACAATAGCCTTAACCAGAAATGCGAGCATGGTAATGCGAATGCCTTTCTCTTTGTACTCCGGCACCATCGCTTTACGGAACGCCTCCAGCTCGGTGATATCTGAATCATCAAACTGTGTCACATGCGGGATGGTGACCCAGTTGCGGTGCAGGAATTTCCCGGTCAGTTTGTTAATTTTGGTGAGCGCTTTGCTTTCAACTTCACCCCACTTGCCGAAGTCGATCTCTGGCATGGGTGCTACTTCAAGCCCGCCACCCGTAGCAGCTCCCCCGTGAATCATGACGTTTTTAACAAACGCTTTCACATCTTCCAGCGTGATGCGCCCCTTGCGGCCGCCACCAAGCACGCTGCCGAGATTAACCCCAAGCTCACGTGCAAACTTACGCACCGATGGGCTGGCGTAAGCCTTGGCAAAGCTGGTTTCATCAATCTTCGCCGGTGCCATCGGTGCAGCGCGACGCGGCGCTTGTTGTGGCGCTGCTGCGGGTTTAGCCGGTGCCACAGCCGCGCTTGATGCTACTGCTGGCGCTGCCACTTCAGCGGGTGCCTCGACTGCTGGCACATCCCCAGAAGGCTCCAGCATCGCAATCAAGCTCCCCTCTGAGACCTGATCACCAATTGCCACTTTAAGCTCAGTGATCACGCCGCCCTGCGGTGCGGGGATCTCCATCGCGGCCTTGTCTGACTCCACCGAGATCAATGAATCTTCAGCCTGCACGGTGTCACCCACCGCAACCAGCAGCTCAATCACTTCGACTGCGTCGAAATCACCAATGTCCGGAACTAATATCTCTATTGCCATCTCAATTTTCTCCTGATCGATTAGGCAAAAGCCGGGTTCTGTTTATCACTGTCGATGCCATATTTGGCAATCGCTTCAGCCACCTTCGCTGCCGGGAGCTTGCCTTCATCTGCGAGTGCCTTCAGTGAAGCCACCACCACATGATGACTGTTGACCTCAAAGTGTTTGCGCAACTGCGCGCGGGTATCACTGCGACCAAAGCCATCCGTACCCAGCACCTCAAAGTGCCCCGGCACCCACTTACGAATCTGATCCGCATAACTGCGGATGTAATCAGTCGCAGCAATGAACGGCCCTTCACGACC
>JALSHQ010000220.1 GCA_026982145.1 Gammaproteobacteria bacterium
GCTGCATGGCTGGTTGCCACAAGCGATGGTGGCGGCCGCACCGGTGAGTGCGTTATTACATGCCGTGGCGGTGGTCAAGGCGGGTGCCTTTGGCATTGTGCGGGTGGTCTACGATGTGTACGGCATCGAGTTTTCCACCAGCTTAGGGGTGGTTTTTCCGCTGGCGATAGTGGCGGCAGTGACCATTATCTACGGTTCGTTGCGGGCGCTGTTTCAGGATGATCTGAAGCGCCGCTTGGCATTCTCTACGGTGAGCCAAGTGGCCTATATCATTCTTGGTATCACCCTCGCAGGCCCGATCGCGGCCATCGGCGGCTTGGTTCATTTGGTGCATCAGGGGGTGATGAAAATCACGCTGTTTTTTTGCGCCGGTAATCTGGCCGAGACGCTGGGCATTCATAAAGTCAGTGAAATGAACGGGGTTGGGCGACGTATGCCCTGGACCATGGCGGCGTTCACTGTCGGTGCCTTTGGCATGATCGGCGCACCGCCACTGGCCGGGTTTATCAGTAAATGGTACTTGGGGCTGGGCGCGTTGGAAGCTGGGCAGGGGTGGGTGATTTTTATCTTGGCCGGCAGCAGCCTGCTCAACGCCGCATATTTCTTACCCATTTTATACGCGGCTTGGTTTAAGCGCCCGCCCGACAGCTGGCCTGCCGAGCGTACCTTTGGTGGGCGTGAAACAGCTTGGATGTTACTGGTGCCGCCGTTAGTGACCGCTTTGTTGGTATTGGTGCTGGGGCTGCTGGCATCGGCACCATTTAGTCCGCTGCTCTGGGCACGTTTTATCAGCAGTCAGGAATACGCACCGTGAACATGAATACGCTTTTGCTAATCCTGACGCCGCTATTGCCACTGCTGTTGGCGCTTCCAGCACTGCGCCCGCGCATTATCTGGCCTTGCCATTTTGCCCTGTTGCCCGCGCTTATTCTTGCGAGCCTGCCAACGGATGTTTCGATTGAGCTGCCGTGGTTGCTGTTGGGTGGCGGGTTGGGGGCGGACGCAACAAGCCGCCTGTTTTTAGCGATGGCGGTACTGCTCTGGGGCAGTGCTGCAGCGCTGTTGCCTGTCGCCAAAGATGACCGCCTGACCACCTTTTTGCTGCTCACCTTGACGGGTAATCTTGGGGTGATTCTAGCGACTGACTTAGTGGTTTTTTTCGCCTGTTTAGTGCTGATGGGTTACGCGTTTTACGGCCTGTTGATCACTGCCGGAGATGAGGGTATACGACGGGCGGCACGTCGCTACCTACTCGTGCTGATTCTCTCTGATCTGCTGCTCTTTGAGGCTTTATTGATAGCCGCCGCCATGACAGAGACGCTGGGTTTTGAGGCCGTGCGCCAAGCGATAGCGCAGTCACCCTCGTCAGCGTGGTATCTGGCGATGGTGTTAGCAGGCTTTGCCGCCAGAGCCGCTATCTGGCCGTTACATGTCTGGCTGCCGCTGCTCGTGGCTTCATCCCGGCCGGCATTGGCGATGCTGCTGGGCGGTGTGCCCGTTGCTATCGCACTGTTGGGCATCGTGCGCTGGTTGCCGCTTGGTGAAATCACCTCGCCTAACATAGGGCTGGTCATCCAAGGCGTGGGGGTTGTTGCCATGCTCTACGCAATTTTGGTCGGCATAAAACGGGGGCAGTTAGCCATGCTACCCGTCTATGCGACCCTCTTTGCCACGGGGGTGTTTGCCGCCGCGCTGGGGGTGGGGCTGAGTGACCCTGCGGCGTGGCATCGGTACCAACATTTAATCGACGACTTCATTATCTCGCTGGGTGTGGGGGTGGCAGTGTTGACGGCAATCATCCATTGGCGACACATGAAGCCCCCTTTTCTTGCTGCACCGATGAAGTCGGTAGACGACACAGACGCATGGTTTGATCGCTGGACTCGCATGATTATACAGTGGGTGACAAAGGTGGGTTTCAACACCCTACCCCGTTTGTGTGATGCATGGTGGGCTAAAGTTGATCGCTTCAAACAGCCCCATGCATGGCAACGGGCGCTGGATACTGGTGAGTGTTATCTACGACGCTGGCGCTATGCTACCGCGCTGTTTCTGTTGTTGGGGATTGTCATCACGTTGATTGAGGTGTTGGTCGGCACCGAGTAACTTTTTTACCTTCTATTCACAAAAGAGACAAAGGTGCCAAGCGCTTGCTCGTAGTCAGGCTGGCTCATCATGACCCCGTTATTGTGGCCGCCCCTCATTTTGACAAAGGATTTTGGTTCATTGGCCGCCCGAAATAGCGCCTCTCCAAGGTGTAATGGGATGATCTCATCATCGGGGCTGTGTAGCACCAGCACAGGAGAGGTCACTCGCCTGAGATGAGCTGCTGTGTCGAAATCGTAACGCAGCACAATCAATCGAGAAAGAACAGGGAAAACCGCCCTCGCTGCATCTTTTGCAGAGCTGAATGTGGATTCGAGAATCAGCCCTCCCGGCTGAACCGCCGCAGCCAGTTCTGCCGCCACGGCACCGCCGAGCGAGCGGCCGAACAGGATAATATCATCCTGCCCGACTCCCCGCTCATCGGTCAGATAGCGCCAGGCCGCTCTCGCATCTTCATAAAGCCCATCCTCATCAGGTTTTCCCTGGCTCTTGCCGTAACCCCGATAGTCGAAGATAAAGACATTCAGGCCAAGTCGGTGAAAGATCTCCACGGAGGCCGCGCGATGGGAGATATTGCCTGCATTACCGTGGAAAAATAGCAGGGTCTTCCTCGACCCCTGATGCGGGAGGTACCAGCCATGCAGGCGCACGTTATCCTCGGTCGCCAGAAAAACATCCTCATACACAAGCCCCCACTCCATCGGTGTCTGGTTAAGTGTTGCGTGAGGGTAAAAAGTCATCGAGGGTTGC
>JALSHQ010000221.1 GCA_026982145.1 Gammaproteobacteria bacterium
GGGGCGGGGGCCGCGTGCTGGGCGAGGTCGCAGTGGCGCACAGCGTAGCCGTCCATCGCGCTATTGTCTGCGGGGGGGAGCGGTTGTGGCGCAATCAGTGGTTCGGCCGTGACGCGCCCCAACGCTTGAGGTAGCGGGCACAGTTCAATTTGCGTTGGACGGTGCACATGTGTCAGAAGTCGTTCAACGGCGTCGTCAGCTGAGAGCAAAGGAGGATGTGAAGCGATGGCTAGATCTCGCGCAGGCGTGGTATCAGTTCTACAAAATTACACGGCTTATTGCGGCTGTCGAGCTGATCTTTAAGAATCCCTTCCCACGCGGTTCTACAAGCACCGGGAGAGCCGGGAATACAAAAGAGAAAGGTGGCGTTTGCGATCCCCCCGAGTGCGCGTGACTGGATGGTGGAGGTTTTAATCTCATCAAATGAGCGCATGCGGAAGAGTTCACCAAAGCCCTCAATCTCTTTATCCAGTAGTGGTTTGATCGCCTCAGGGGTGCCGTCGCGACCCGTGAGCCCGGTGCCGCCACTGATGATGATGACCTGCACATCTTGGTCTGCAATCCAGTGTGAGACCCGTGCGCGGATCTGGTAAATATCATCGGGCAGGATCACTTTTTTCTCCGCCATCATATGGCCAGCGGCGGTGACCTGTTCAGTGAGATAGATGCCTGAGGCATCTGTCTCTTCAGTGCGAGTGTCCGAGACGGTTAAGAGTGCAATATTGAGCGGCGTGAAGGTCATGGCGGTTACTCTTTTCCCTGCAGTTGCAGCAATATCGTCTCATTCTCTAGGGTTGAGGTATCTTGGGTGATCTCCTCGCCACTGGCGATGGTGCGTAACAGGCGCCGCATGATTTTGCCGGAACGGGTTTTGGGCAGATTATCCGCATAGCGAATATCACTAGGTTTAGCGATCGCACCGATCTGCTCACCCACCCAACTGCGCAGCTCTTGCGTCAAGGTGGCGTCCTTTCCCCCTTCAGGGCGCGCGCCTTTGAGCACCACATAGGCGAGGATCGCTTCGCCTTTGATCTCATCCGGGCGGCCAACAACCGCAGCCTCAACCACGGCGGGGTGGGCAACGAGTGCCGATTCTACCTCCATGGTGCCGAGGCGGTGGCCGGAGACGTTGAGCACATCGTCAATGCGCCCCATGATCCAGAAATAGCCATCCTCATCGCGGCGTGCGCTATCGCCTGCAACATAATAGCGATTATTGAACATGCCCCAGTAGGCTTCGATATAGCGAGCTTCATCCCCCCAGACGCCGCGTAGCATCGATGGCCACGGTTTGCGAACCACTAGCAGGCCGCCTTTGTTGGGGGTGGTGATGGGGTTGCCCTCTTCATCCACCACGTCGAGCGCCATGCCGGGCAGCGCACGGGTGCAGGAGCCGGGCTTGGTGGCGACAACGCCGGGCACCGGGGCGATCATGTTGGCTCCGGTTTCGGTCTGCCACCAGGTGTCTACAATCGGGCAGCGCGTTTTACCGATCACCATGTGGTACCACATCCACGCTTCGGGATTGATCGGTTCTCCAACCGTGCCGAGCAGGCGAATTGAGGAGAGGTCATATCGATTAGGTACCTCGTCGCCACTTTTCATCAGCGCGCGGATCGCGGTGGGCGCGGTGTAGAACACCGTAACCTTGTGCGTTTCGCATAGCTGCCAGAAGCGGCCGGTATCGGGCACTGTAGGTGCTCCTTCATAAACCATAATGGTGCCGCCAACGGCGAGTGGACCGTAAGCGACATAACTGTGGCCGGTGATCCAGCCCACATCTGCGGTACACCAGAAGATGTCATCCGCACGGTGGTCGAAGACCCATTTCATGGTGACGATGGTGCCGAGTAGATAGCCGGCACTCGAGTGCACAATGCCCTTCGGTTTGCCGGTAGAGCCTGATGTGTAGAGCAGGAAGAGGGGATGTTCAGCATCGACCCAGACCGGTTCGCATTCATCGCTAAGCCCTTGGGTCGCATCTGTCCACCAGATGTCACGCCCTGCTTTCATCGTTACATCATGTGCGGTGCGTTTCAGTACGATCACCGTTTGCAGTGAATCGCCACAGCTCTCCAGCGCCTTATCAGCCGCCGCTTTGAGTTCGACGATCTTGCCACCGCGGTGGCCGCCATCGGCAGTGATCAGCAGTTTTGCGCTAGCATCATCAATGCGGTCTTTCAGCGCCTCTGCCGAGAAACCCCCAAAGACTACGGAGTGAATTGCGCCGATGCGTGCGCACGCTTGCATCGCAATAATTGCCTCTGGCACCATCGGCATGTAGATCACGACTCGGTCACCACTTGCAATGCCCTGTGCTTTGAGTGCATTGGCAAAGCGGCAGGTCTCTTGATGGAGTTCAGCGTAGCTGATGTGACGCGTGTCGCCTTGCTCGCCCTCGAAGATGATGGCGGTTTTATCTGCTTTGTCTGGCAGATGGCGATCGATGCAGTTATATGAGACGTTCAACTTGCCATCTTCAAACCAACGGTAGTGCGGTGCATGGTCGCTGTTGAGTGTTTTATTAAAGGGCTTTTTCCACGCGAGCTCGCTACGAGCAAGTTCAGCCCAGAAGCCTTCGTGGTGCTCTTCTGCCTGCTGATAAAGCGCCTGAAGTTTTGCGGCATTAATCGAAGCGCTATTGGCAAAGTCAGCAGTGGGGGGGAACAGGCGATTTTCTTGCAAGATTGAATCGATATTCTGAACCATGGGTTTTCCCTCTAGAGTCGTATCTTAAATTTATGAGCTAAGGAATCTCTGATTTATTCTGAGCGAAGTGGATTGTGATCTAAAATGTTCAGCTTCAAGGCGCGAATCGCACGTAATAGCGGGCTATTGCGAAGATTTGCAACGT
>JALSHQ010000222.1 GCA_026982145.1 Gammaproteobacteria bacterium
ATTGAGCCCCCTGAAAGCTTGAGCAAGACCCGCCAGTGCACGCTGCTGGGCCTGCCACGTTCGACTTACTACTATCAGCCGCAGCCAGTGAATGATGACGAATTAAGCTTGGTTGATGAGATTACTTCCGCAGGAGGTGCTGCAAGCAGTTTTTCCTTCGATGTCCTTGATAATCAGGTGAACATTACAGATAGACTGGCAAGTGGGTGGGTTCCAACACAGCTATATTACTTTGCCACACCATTCATTGCACAAGAAAGCAAAGGTGAATTTTCAAGTTCGCTGTTCCGTAAATTCTGTGAATATTATGTTACCGGATTCCAAAGAGCTGTAGAACAACTAAGCGCCACTGGGTTAAAAGCGGTTCTTTTCCCCTCTTCTGTTTACGTCAAGGAACTCCCTTCTAATATGGGCGAATATGCTGCCGCCAAGATGGCTGGTGAAGTGCTTTGTGCATTTTTAGATAAGACTCAACACAATACCACTGTCTACGCCCCCCGGCTTCCGAAAATGGCGACTGACCAGACCGCTAGCTTTATCGCAGTAGAGAACCAAGCGCCAACATCCATTATGTTAGAGCACCTACGTCGCCTAAGAGATGCCTCCTCAAACAGCCGTGAAGCTACACAGCGCACCTCAATATTAGGAAAACAGTGATCACGCCGCAACCAATGCCGCCAGCTTCTCTGCCAATAATTTAAGATCTGATTTCAAGTGACTGGTTGAGCGCCATATCAAGGCTAACTCACGGTGCGGGCCGGGTTCTGCGAGTGGCCGTAAGTCGATCTCCGTTTGCTTTAACAGCGCTGAATCGAGTGCCATTTCTGGCACTAATGTGACCCCTTGTCCACCCGAAACCATCTCGATCAATGTGTAAAGACTCGTCCCCTGAAAAGGGGCGCTTGCTTGTGAAACGTGGTTGTTTTTGGCGTGACAAGCGGAGATCACATGGTCACGCAAACAATGGCCATCCTCCAGCAGCAGTAACCGCTCCAGCGACAATTGGTCTGAACTGATCCGCGTAAGCTTTGCCAGCGGGTCATCTTTTGGCAGCGCAACCCAGAACAGCTCTTCCCCAATCTTCTGCGACTCCAGTTTGCCAAGCGGGTACGGCATGGCAAGAATTGCGCAATCGATCTCCCCACTCTCCAACCGTTTCAACAGGTTGGCGCTCTGGTCTTCGATCAACAGTAAAATCAACTCCGGAAACGCTTGGCGCAGGGGTGAGAGCACCTTCGGCAACAGAAATGGCGCAATCGTCGGAATCGTGCCAAGCCGTATTTCGCCCGAAAGTGGATGCTTGTCTTTGTGAGATAACACGATAATATCCGAAGATATTCTTAGAATATCACGTGCTTTTTCTGCGACCTCGAACCCCAGTGGGGTGGGCAATACCTTGCGCTTGGTACGCTCAATGAGCTGTGCTCCGAGTGCTGCCTCCAGCTCCTGTATGCCACTGCTCAGGGTGGACTGAGTCACAAAGCAGTGCTCAGCCGCTCGCCCAAAATGGCGCAGCTCGATTACCGCGAGGAGGTACTGCAGTTGCCTAATAGTAGGAAGGTACATAAATCGATTTTACCAATAATTAAAAATTTTACAATCAATTGGATCGAACAGATACCGCGCCGTTATGATGTTTATCACACCAACACACAAATCGATCAGGAGCAGAGATGATGAATAACGAAGCGATCTCACAAACCGTCAAAAACCTAGAAGCCGCTTTTGCAGGCGAGTCAATGGCCAACCGAAAGTATCTATTTTTTGCACGCCGCTGCCGCGCACTCGGTGCCAATGAGGTCGCCGAGGTGTTCGAACATACGGCTGCCCAAGAGACCGAGCATGCACTGGCTCACTTAGAGCTGCTCTACCCTGCTGACACGTTAACGGTAGAGAAGATGCTTGAGATGGCAATTGAAGGTGAAACCCATGAGTACACTGAAATGTACCCCGCCTTTCGCCACACTGCGCTGGAGGAGAAAGAGCATGCCGCTGTCGCTGAAATCGATGAGCAGATCGAAGAGTCAAAAGAGCATGCAGAACGCTTTGAAAAAATGCTGAACATTGCTGAAAAAAGATTTTCTGCACTCACCCATATTGAAAAACGGCATGCTGATAAATATCGTAATACACTGGAGCAGTTTTCGCAGTAGCCATTTACCCGGTTGCACATGCTTGATTTGCTTTAACCCATATTAGGAGTCTAAAGATGAAAACGTGGAAATGTATCATTTGTGGTTTTATATACAGCGAAGCAGAAGGGATCCCTAGCGATGGAATCCCACCGGGCACTCGCTGGGAAGATGTACCCAATCACTGGGAGTGCCCCGATTGTGGTGCTGGAAAGGATGATTTTGAGATGACCGAGATCTAAGCCATGGCTCAGCCATCCCCCCTCGTCATCATCGGCAGTGGACTCGCGGGCTACACATTAGCCCGCGAGTTCCGCAAGCTCGATAGTACAACGCCGCTGACGATCATCACGAGTGATGACGGCAGCTTCTATTCCAAGCCAATGCTCTCTAATGCGCTGGCCAAAGGGAAGGATGCCGAACAGCTGGTGACCTCATCGGCAGGTGAAATGAGTGAAAAGCTTAATGCGACGATGACGCTCCACACAGAAGTCTCGAAGATCAACCCACAACAGCGTCTACTCACAACATCAAAAGGGGAGTTACCCTATCATCGCCTAGTCATCGCCTCCGGCGCGGTTCCGTTTAGACCGCCACTTGCCGGTAACGCTGGCCATGAGGTGCTGTCGATTAATAGCCTTGCCGACTACACCCTTTTCCGCGAACGCCTAAAAGATGCGAAGCGCATTGCGGTGATCGGCCCCGGCTTGATCGG
>JALSHQ010000223.1 GCA_026982145.1 Gammaproteobacteria bacterium
CACCATGTTGCTGGTGCGGCGCAGTCGCAGCGCCATCTGCGAGGAGAGCGCAAAGAGGATGTCGGGGTATTCGGCTGCGAGGCTGCGAAACTTACTGTAGTTGATCTCCGCCAGTTCACACTGGCTTTTGGCACGCACCCATGCGCTGCGCTTTTTCTGCTCATCAAACAGCCCCATTTCGCCAAAAAAATCACCTGCATTAAGGTAAGCGAGCACGATCTCGTTGCCGTCATCCTCATCTTCAATCAGTACCGAAACCGAGCCTTCGATAATATAATAGAGCGAATCTGGCGCATCACCCGCGTAGATGATGACGCTTTTGGCAGGGTAACGCCTGCGGTGGCAGTGTTGCAGAAAACGATCGATGGTCGTGGTGAGTTTGTCAGATTTCTCTTTGATTATAGCCATACCCTTGTTTTACCTTTGCTTCAAGTTGGGATTCGGTGATGATATCGCACCAATATTTTAGCTCCCAAGGTGTATCATACATACTTATCGGTAGATTGCGGGATTTGAAGAGGGTGATTGATGAAGGTTTGTGTTAAGTGGGTACAAGATGTGATGTTTGTGGGCGAGTCTGGGAGTGGCCATGCGGTCGTGATGGACGGCCCACCTGAGAGCGGTGGGCGCAACCTCGGGATCCGCCCGATGGAGATGTTACTGCTTGGCACCGGTGGCTGCACCTCCTTCGACGTAGTGAGCATCCTAAAAAAATCGCGCCAGCCCGTCACCGACTGCGTGGCAGAGGTGACGGCAGAACGTGCCGAGACTGCGCCTAAGGTCTTTACTAAAATTCATATTCACTTTGTGATTAGCGGTAAAGGGCTTTCGGAGAAGGCGGTGGCGCGCGCGGTCTCACTCACCGCAGAGAAATACTGCTCTGCCTCGATCATGTTGGCGCAGGTGACTGAGATGAGCCACGGCTTTGAGATTGTGGAAGTCGAATAAGACACGCTTTTATAGAATATTTATTTAAAGGATACCCATAATGGAAAAGCCAGCAGCGGTCGGCGGCATGCGTCATGTAGCGCTCTACGTGCAAGACCTTGAGGCGTGCGAACACTTTTACACCCAAATTATCGGCATGGCGATCGAGTGGCGCCCTGATGCGGATAACCTCTACCTCTGCTCGGGGTGTGACAACCTTGCGTTGCACCGAGCGCCCGCCGGTTTTGACCCACCCGAGGGGCAGCAGCGGCTGGATCACATCGGATTTATCCTGAAAACAGCGCAGGATGTCGACCACTGGTTTGAATATATGGCGAGTTTTAAGGTGAAAATGAAGGCGATGCCGCGCACCCATCGCGACGGGGCACGCAGCTTTTACTGTTTTGACCCCGGCGGCAATGTGGTGCAGATGATCTACCACCCCCCTATTTCAGCCAAATGCGGTTGAACCACAGGCTTATTGTCGCTGCTGCTGTTTTTAGGTATCTTTAATCCATGTCTAATCGAAATTACACCCCGGTGGATCAGTTATTGCTGAATATTGATCGCGGCCTACGCACCGTTTTTGGCAAGCCTGAAACGACGGAACGTGCCAATCCTGCCAATAGTGTCGATGAAGCCGAGCTTTCTGAGGCCGAAAAGCAGCTGGCGGCACGCTTGATGCGGATCAACCACGCGGGTGAGGTGTCGGCGCAGGCGCTGTATCAGGGGCAGGCGCTGACTGCAAAACTACCCGAAGTGCGTGAGAAAATGGAGCGTGCCGCGCAGGAAGAGAACGACCACCTTGAGTGGTGCGAGCGCCGCCTCACCGAACTCGGCAGCCACACCAGCTTGTTGAATCCGCTCTGGTACGGCGGTTCGTTGGCGATTGGCGCGATGGCGGGCAAAATTGGCGACCAATGGAGCCTCGGCTTTGTCGCCGAGACCGAGCGCCAAGTGGTAAGCCATCTTGAAGAGCACTTGGCACAGATCCCCGAAAAAGACCTTAAAAGCCGCAAAATTCTTGAGCAGATGAAGGTGGATGAGGCGCACCACGGCAATATGGCGCTGGATGCAGGGGGGGCTGAGCTTCCTTTGCCGATAAAAGGGTTTATGAAAATCACCTCTAAAGTGATGACGAAAAGCGCCTACTGGCTCTGATTTGCCCCTCTTTTTTGGGCGCTACGCTCCCGAGCTTTCTCTTTACGGCAGTTGCCGTGCCAGCAGGGTGACGGGGTGAATCACCTCGATCTCTGCGCCGCTGTCGCGCAGCCCCGCTGAAATATGCAGGGCGCAGCCAATATTGGAGCTAACCATAATATCAGGGCGAAGCGCATGTATCTGCTCTAGCGTGCTGTCACGCAGCTGGTCGGCAATGTCGGCTTGGCGGATCATGTAATCCCCGGCGGCACCGCAACAGTGCTGATGAGCGGGCAGTGATAGCAGTGTGATCTCCGGGATTTTTGAGAGCAATGCAGCGGGTCGCTCGCCCTGATGCAGCGCGTGGGTGAGACTGCACGGCAAGTGGATGGCGACCTGCCTGTTGAGCGGGCGCAGATTGGGTGCATCTGGCCACTCAATCTGCGCCAAAAACTGTCCAATCTCTAAGATCGGCGTGCTGTTTTCGCTCGATAGCCCCATTTTCTCCAGAGTGCTGCCACAACCGCTGGCACAGTAAATGAGCGCATCGATATTGATTTGACTAAATGCAGTACGATTTTCATTGGCCAGAGCGGCCGCCTGCATTGCTTCACCACGCCGCAGGTGGAGCGCACCACAGCAGGTTTGATTAGCGGGCAGTTGCACCGTGTAGCCGAGGTGGGTCAGCAGTTTGATCGCTGCGCGAGTGGTGGTGGTGTCGAGGCTGTCGCCCATGCAGCCGACAAAAAGCCCAACCACC
>JALSHQ010000224.1 GCA_026982145.1 Gammaproteobacteria bacterium
TTGCGGGGAGGCTGGGAAGGGGCTATTGGTACTACGAAGCGCGGCGTGGTAGTCGGCAGTAGAGCCTGCTAATGGTTGCAAGTGGTGCTTGACAGTGTTCTTCTGAGAGTTGGTCTGCTGATAGTTTTTTTTCAAGTGCCATCTTGGTAAAGGTGAGGGCACCTTTGGTGATTTGGGCTGATTGAAGGTGATAGTTGGACAATTTGCACGCGATGGGCAGGTGCAAAGCTGAACGCTGGGCGATTTCGAAATCCGTCCATGCAATGACCGGCAGATCATTAAGACTTCTGTCGACGCAAGCCCAAGCGTTATGATCAATGATGATGTCGATGTATTGAAAGCGGGGCAGTGACAATCGGATGGGCAACGGAAGCCGCTGTGTTGCTAGGCGAATAGTATTAAAAACCGCTGCCTCAATGGTGATTTGAGTGGTTAAATAGACCGGAATATCGTTCAATCGTTTTATCATAACCAAGGTCTCCACCTTGTTTTTGTGGGCTGTTACTTCTATTTAAGCGGCAGAATGGCTGTCTCCCTTTAGCTTTGTGGGATAGAATCATCTTATTGAAAAGCGGCTATTTTAATAAAGGGTTTGAAAAAATGAATCATGATCATGTGAATAACAGAATGGGTGTGACAGCGGTACTGCTGGCCGCAATGCTGATGTTATCGCCATCACTCCATGCGGAAGAGATTGGCAGTGTGAATACAAAATTTAAATTGGTGGGTGCGAATGACAAAATTGTCGTGGAAGCGTTTGATGACCCTTTAGTGCCCGGAGCGACCTGTCATCTTAGCCGTGCTAAAACAGGCGGGGTGAGCGGTTCATTTGGGTTGGCTGAGGACACCTCGGATGCTTCAATTTCATGCCGTCAGACCGGGCCAATTAGCCTGCCGAATGCGATTAAATCTGGCAAGCTCGATGGGCAGGAAGTCTTTAAAAAGAGCACTTCAATTCTGTTTAAGTCCCTGCAAGTGGTGCGATTTTACGATGCGAAGCGCAACACGCTGATCTACTTAAGCTACAGCGATAAATTGGTAGATGGTTCCCCCAAAAATAGTATTTCGACGGTACCAGTGATGTCTTGGCGGCCATGACACTGCGATTATTTTGCTACTGTCTAACCGTTTTATTACTGTTTAGCGCAACGAAAAGCATGGCCGAAAATAGTCTAAAGCCCTGTCCGGATCGCCCCAATTGCGTCTCTTCATTGGCCGCGGACAATGAGCATAAAATTCTACCGATGAGTTATGGTGGTGACCGTGCCACGGCACGCCTGCGGCTATTGTCCGCACTTGCGCAGCTTGATCATGCTGAAATAGTTGAAGACACAGCACTTTTCCTGCGGATCAAAGTCACAAGTGCACTGCTACGTTTTGTCGATGATGTGACCTTCGTTTTTGATGATGAAAATGAATTGATTCAGATGCGCTCAGCATCGCGGTCTGGCTATTATGATTTTGGTGTAAACCGCCGCCGCTTAGAGGCCATCCGTGAGCTTTACGAGCAGCAGTAGCCCACTTATTTTGTAAGCTGCTTGTTGACGCTAATCTTGAGGGGTTCCAATAGCGGTTCTAGTCCATTCACCTTAATTTCATGCACCATGCTGAGCAGCTGGCCGAGCTCCCCGGCTGGGAAGCCTCGGCCAGCAAACCAGACGACATAGGGCTCAGGCAGGTCAATCAACAGGCGACCACTGTATTTCCCAAATGGCATGCGAGTTTTGATGAGTTTTTCCAGTATGGCAGGGTCAGGTTGCAGGGAGGGAATCTCGGTAGCACTATTCATTATTAATCTCACAGTTTGCTTTGATGTTGGCAGTGGATCGATTAAAATCACTCGGTTACAGGATGATTAACAGCAGGCGATTAGCCTATTTTTATACCTCAGCAGCACAATGCTTAGCGTCACCACTTACACAGGATCTTATATTAATGTCATCCCAAATCGAAGCGAAACTGACCGATGAAGAGTTTTCAGAGTTGGACAGTTTTTTGCTGTCTGCGGATGAAGGCGAAGATCGCCTCACCGTGGATGAAGCGCACGGCTACCTGACGGCGCTAACCGTGGGCCCAGAAATGATTGAGTGTGACGCGTGGCTTGAGGCAATATGGGGCACGCCTACTTTTGCAGATGCAGAAAATGGCCGGCGCATGCAGAGTCACCTGCTACGCATGCAGCAGGAGATTGCGGCTGCGTTAATAAGTGATGTGATGTTTGAACCGATGATGCTTGAAGAGGTCGATGGCGACGAGGTGATAGAGTCTTATGAAGGGTGGTGTTTTGGTTTCATGCTGGGTGTCGCGAGCCAGAGCGAGCATTGGGAGATATTGCCCAAGTCTGAGCAGACACTGCTGGCGCCCATCGCAAAACTTGCACTACTGCACAACGATGAAGAAGAGAATGAAATGGAAGATAAAGAGTATGACGCTTGGGTTGAGATGCTCCCTGGTTCCGTTGTCGGGTTGCACAACTTTTGGCGTCATCGGCAGCATTGAATTAACACCCGCTAGGCGCTACTAGTTTGGCTCGTTTAGAAGTTTCATCTCGATGGGACCCCCAGTTTTCAGCGCGTTCACCCATGTTTTCAACATTGAGTGCTTTTGAATCATGGTGTCGCTCCTTTGCCACAGAATGGCCTAGGTTAGGTGACTACCAGCGGCTGCTGGAGATGCAGCCATTACCCATTGTGACGCGCAATGGCTCACCGTTGCGTGTTGTACCACAGGCAGGGAAGCCGGATTCTTTTGAAGAACACTACGCACCCCGTATCTTTATGAGTGGCGAAATC
>JALSHQ010000225.1 GCA_026982145.1 Gammaproteobacteria bacterium
CCGTAATGACTATGTTAGGATCGTGTCATTATAACTCACTAGATTTTCGCAGGTGCAGAACAGTCGGTGGTGTGCTTTGAGGGCGCTGGGAACAATGCCTGCCGCCGTGTGCCGATGTTTGAGACCCGCCAAATTAAGCAGATATTGTTGTTGAGGGGGAAGCAATGAGCAGTGCAGTCAACGTAAGCAGAAATGCGCAGGCTTCCCTGTTGCTGTTGGCCGTGATATCACTCGCTGCCTGCGGCGGGGGTGATGCCACACAGCCGAGTGGCACTGCACCGTATTCAATTGGCGGTGAGGTGACTGGCATCACAGCGGATGGCACGCTGACAATAAGCAACAATAACGGCAACTATCTAGTATTAAGAGCTGATACCACGTACGCCTTTTCTCGAAAAATAGCCAATGGTGGCACTTTTCAGGTGGCGGTTGTGACGCATCCTGATAATCAAATTTGTACCGTTAGCAACGGCAGTGGCAGCGTGAGTGGCGATGTCACCAATGTGAATATCACCTGCTCAACCCCTGTCAGATACTCCATAGGTGGCTCAGTCAGCGGGTTAAATGGCTCGCTGACGCTGATAAATAATGGTGGCGACGTTGTTACGCTCAGTGCTAATGGTGTTTACGCTTTTCCCGCGCAGTTGGTGAGTGGTGCCAGTTATCAGGTGGTGATGCATGATGAGCCGGCTAACCAGGATTGTGTCGTAGTCAACGGTGCAGGAACGATCGGTGGTAATGTCGCCAATGTGAATGTGAGCTGTATTTCGGATAGCTGGAGCCACCCCGCAAGCTTGGCTGCAAATATCAGCCAAGATGCGGCGGATGCCATCAACCCACAAGTAGTGATGGATGGCAACGGCAATGCAATAGCTGTCTGGGTGCAACTTGATGGGAATGGTGATCAGCAAGTATTCATGAGTGACTACAATCTGACCACGCCGAATGCGTGGACGCACCCCTTCAGCCTTGCCGACAACATTAGCCCCGACGGTACCAACGCGTTTAACCCCAAGGTGGCGATAGGTGTGAATGGTGCTAATAATGACGCCGTGATTGTTTGGGCTCAAAAAAACGGGGCAGGTCAGTTCGCGACGACCCAAGTGTTTATGAGTGAGTACCGTGCTGGCACTTGGCAGCATCCGGCGAGCTTAACAGACTCCATTAACCCGGCAGGTTCGCGAGCATTTGAGGACCCAACGGTGGCGATGGATGATAACGGCAATGCGATTATTGCTTGGCGTCAATTAGATGGCCCCCTTCTGGGAGTAGACTTCCCGCTCTTATATGTGAGCGAATACCGTGCGGGTAGCTGGGCTCACCCTGCAAATCTGGCTGCCTCATTTAGCCAAGCGGCGAATGAAGTGCGCTTTCCACCCGATGTGGCAATGGACAACAACGGCAACGCCATCGTTGCGTGGCGCCAGTATTCAGGTGGCGGCAGTGGGCAGTTTTTGGTTTATAGGCGTGAATACCGTAGTGGCAGCTGGTCAGCCGTGCCGAATGTGGCCACTGACAGTATCAGCCCGATTATCTCAGGCAGCATTGCATCCGGCCCGAAAGTGGCGATGGACAACAGCGGCAATGCGATCATTGTTTGGAATCAGGCGATTGGTGAGCCTCAACCACACCCCTATTTTCCGAGCGATAATCCGGCGGATGACCCGGTTGAAATCACCCATATTTTTAAAAGCGAATATCGGAGTGGTGTTTGGGTCGACCCGGCGAATCAATTTGATAATATTAGCCCGAATGGGCTGAACGCGCTCGCGCCGCAGGTGGCAATGGATAACAATGGGCAGGCGATGATCACTTGGGTGCAGGCAGACCCACAGCAGAAAGTGCAGCTCTTTAAGAGCGAATATCGTGGCAGTGCTTGGACTCATCCTGCGAGCCTAACGGACAATATCAGCCCCGATAGCCAAGGGGTTGCAAGTCATGCGCTTGCGATGGATGACAGCGGCAGCGCGATCATTACTTGGCTTCAATTCGACGGCAGCCGGTATCAAACCTACAAGAGTGAATATCGCGCTGCTGTGTGGCGGCACCCGGTGAGTTTGCTGGATTCGATCAATCCAGGCATCACTGCGTCAGTTTCGACTGGCCCAGCGCTTGCGATGGACAGTGCGGGTGATGCGCTGATTCTGTGGTCTCAGTCGGATGCTGATACCGCATTGGCGAACCAGCAAGTTTTCATGAGTGAGTTGCGTTAGATTTTGCTCGGCCGCGCAGGATCACTTCGACTTCTTTACCTTTGAAATTGCACGTCTAAGCCATTCCGCTGATGGATACACCCCGTTCATGGTTCAGGCGCTTTAACCTGCCGAGATGAATATCTATTTTGCTGGACGTATAGTCTTGGGCATTTATGTGCGCTGAGCGTTGAATAATTTATGGAGTCTTTTGTTTGAGTTTAGAACTGAAAAACCATCATCTTTCGATTGGTAGCATGAGCTGTGCCGGGTGTGTGGCCTCAGTCGAGCGTGCGCTGCTGGCCGTGCCGGGGGTTGAGCGCGCGGTGGTTAATTTTGCGGAGCATACGGCCCAGGTGAGCGGGCGTGTCAGTGCGCAGGCGCTCATTGAGGGCGTTGTTGCCGCGGGTTATGAAGCGGCCGAATTGCGTGGCACTGACGATGAAGCAGAAGAGAAAGCCGCAGCGGAGTTTGCTCACTACCATGAATTGCTTAAAAAGGCCGCGGTGGCAGGGCTGGTCGGCTCATCACTCTTTGGCATGATGTTGTTCGGGGTGATGCCATCACTTGAAGAAGGGCGTCTTTTCTGGGGCTTTGTTG
>JALSHQ010000226.1 GCA_026982145.1 Gammaproteobacteria bacterium
ATCAGTGCGAACCCTACTGCCCGGAAGCGCTTAGTTGAGACCAGCGGGCTCGCCTCGAACACGGCATTATTAAGGGTGTCAAAACGGACGAAGGCTGCAAAACGCACTTTTTTAGTAATGCTTCTGTTGAAGGAGAGTGAGGTACGTGCACCGCTGTAGCCACTAGAGGCGCTATACTCGCTACGTGAAGGCGTTGTAAAGGCAGAAGTGACTTGATAAAAATAGTTATGATAGTCGCGGTTGGCATAGAGTGGTCCTAAGGCGATGCTTGCTTTCCAATTGCTTCGTACAACACTTCTGGCTGTAAATTGCAGGTGGGGTGAAAAGGTCCAGCCGCGATGTTTAAAAAAACCATCGTCGCCAATGGAGTGCGCGGAGCGTAATGGTAGTTTGAGCCACAATGAATGATGTGAGTGGTTGCGTTGCCAGAGATTGAACTTAAGCGATGGGCCGAGTTCAATGGTCGGGTCAAGGTCTGGCATCCCTGTACGTGGGCTATCACCATGGCTGGAGACTGGGATTCCCACTGCAAGACTAAGGTCTAGTTTGACACGTTCCGATTTAAACAGGTGCCCCTGAATGCCCCCCCTGTCGATATCGAGCCGCTCACTTCGGTAAGTAATATAGGGGAGTGGTGCTGCATAGCTTCGGTAAACATCTGAGCCGCGGTAATCAGGCAAGTTTAAGCCGCCAATGCCAATGCCGAGCTCCCATCGAGGCAGCGACTGCCCGTAGGCTGTTGGAATTGTGGTGGAGGTAAGCAGCAGAAGGGTAATAAAATATTTTAGTTTCACGGCGGTCTGTTATTGGCCTAGCGGGATGACGTTGGTTAAAATAAAGGTCATACGATAATAGCAGAATGGTTGTAACATGGGAGCGCGTTCACCTCATTAGATTGTGAACTTAAAAAGGAGCTAAGATTGATGAGTGACTGTCTTTTTTGCAAAATGGTAAGTGGTGAGATAGCCCCCGATAAAGTTTATGAAGATGATGACGTGCTGGCGTTTCGTGACCTTAATCCTCAAGCGCCATTGCATCTCTTGGTGATCCCTAAACTACACATCTCGACGCTCAATGACCTTGAAGAAGATCACGCGCTACTGTTGGGCAAGATGTTTCTTGCAGCGAAGAAAATTGCTCATCAAGAAGGTGTTTCTGAAGAGGGCTATCGAACCGTAATCAACTGTAATCGTGACGGTGGCCAGAGTGTCTATCACATCCATCTTCACCTGTTGGCAGGTAGAGGAATGCAGTGGCCGCCGGGCTAATGGGCAGAGGGTAATGGAGGCATCTCAAGAAGAGAGTCTTGCGCGGCTGGTATTTTTGAATCGCTGGGGTGCATTAGCAACCGTGCACAACAACCAACCGCTTGCTTCGTATGTTGCTTATGCGGTGTGCTGTGAGGGGCAGTTTTTATTGCACCTTAGTCAGCTTGCAGAACATACGGGCAACCTACTGAAAAACCCGCAAGCTTCTCTCTCGATGAGTGATGTCGATTGTGGTGCAGGTGACCCACAGACATTAACGAGAGTCACCTTAAAAGGCGATGTGGAGGCTATTCCTCGGAGCAGCTCAACCTACTCGTCAGCGCAAGCGGAGTACCTTGAAAAGTTGCCAGAAGCGCAACAGCGCTTTAGCTTTGCCGATTTTGTGCTCTTCAAGTTTGTTGTTGAGGAGGTGCGCTTTGTTGCGGGGTTTGGCCGTGCTTTTACCCTCTCTGCCGAGACGCTATGGCGAATTAGGCGAGATTATTTAGCTGCTCTTTAGGCGATTTTCCGTTGAGGTCGCCCAACAAAATGCCCTTGTGCATAGTCGATACCGAGTTCCTTGAGGAGTGACATGGTATCTGCATCCAACACATACTCAGCAATGGTAAGTTTCCCAACTGTTTTGGCGATCTGGATCATGGATTGAACCATCGCCAGATCGGTCTTGTCACTGGTCATATTTTCAATGAAGTTGCCATCGATTTTGATGTAGTGAATGGGCAGATGTTTGAGGTAGTTAAAGGAGCTGAAACCTGAACCAAAATCATCAAGTGCAAATTCACAACCGAGCGCAATGAGTTTTTTGATCAGAATATTAGCTTCAGCAATATGTTGCACTGCGACCTGTTCGGTCA
>JALSHQ010000227.1 GCA_026982145.1 Gammaproteobacteria bacterium
GAGCAGTGAAATGGGTGAAATTATCCCCCACCGCAAGCGTTGCTGAAGTGTAGACCCATGCGCTGTTATAGCGCGAAGCATGTTTATGAAAAGTCTCCGCAATGTTCATCGGTGTATCGTGCAACATAAAAGAGTGCCGCGTAGTCTCATACCACTGAATTCGCGCTTCATCATGGGCACGGCTAAATTGCTGCAAACGATGCATCAGTGTTAGGCTGCGCTTCCAGCAGCTCTCAAGCCCTTTTCCTCGCACTGCCGCCTCTTCAAGCTGGTCAGACAATTTTTGTAGCTGCGCCTCAAGCGCTTCCATGGCTATTTTTACGGCGGGCAGATCTTGCAACTCTTGCCAAGGTGCGCGCTGTTTTTTCATGCCAAGCGCCAAGCGAAAATCGTAGAGCTCTTTTTCTAGCGCTTGCGCACTCTTTGCAAGCGCCGGCATATCGCCCGCTTCGTTAAGCTGTTCGGCAATCACATCGCGCCCAAGATCCAGCAGTTGTCGTCCACTGAGGAACTGCCCAAAAAAGTTTGATGCAATCTCAGGCAACTGATGTGCTTCATCAATAATAAAACCATCCGCCGCGGGCAACAGCTCACCAAAGCCCTCCTCTTTTAACACCATATCTGAAAAGAGGAGATGGTGATTGATCACCACTACATCCGCTTCTTGCGCACGTTTACGCGCTTTCACCACATGGCAATCAGAGAATTTAGCACACTCCTGCCCCAAACAGTTCTCACTGTTGGAGGTGACGTGCGGCCAGATCGGCGCATCATCATCGATGCCACTAATCTCAGCCACATCGCCGGTAGTCGTTTTGCCCGCCCACTGCTGAATCAAATGAAAATCGCTCGCCAGATGTTTTGCATGTGCGCTGCCCGAGTGTTCCAATAAATTCAAGCGGTGAATACAGAGGTAGTTGCTGCGCCCTTTTAGCATCGTGACACGTGCCGGAATTGCCAGCGCTTTCTGTACCGTGGGCAGGTCTTTGTGGAACAGCTGATCTTGCAATGTTTTTGTGCCGGTGGAGATGATCACACGCTTACCAAAGCGCAGTGCTGGCACCAAGTAAGCGTAAGTTTTACCGGTACCTGTGCCCGCTTCACACACCAGTACCGAGCGGTTATCGAGCGCCTGCTCAACGGCATCGCTCATCTGCTGTTGTTGAATGCGGGGTGCAAAGCCTTCGATCTGTTGCGCAAATGGGCCGTCCGCACCTAACAAATCGGCCGGGCTTTTGAGGTCATCAAATGGGGGCATGAGCTACAACGTTATGGGTGAAATAAAAGGTGTGGGGGTGGTGGATTAGGGTTAACCGTCGGCCTGGTTATCCCAAAACTCATCTTCTTCAAGACCATTTTCGCGTGTCCAGACAAGGTTGCCGATGATCTTAAACTTAGCGACCGACATCGCCCCGCGTTTAGCACGTTTACTGGAGCCACCTTCATCCATCGCCTCTTTTAATACTGCGTGAGAAGCTTCGTAAATTTCGAAAGTTTCTAACTCTTCATCCAGTAGCACCAGTACAACCAGATCCCACGCTTGTTCCATCTTGATTTGGCCGATGCGCTGGCCACTCTTCGCTTCATCAAAGATGGTGCGCGCTTTAATCTGCACCTTTTTCCCTTCTCGCGAGCCACGTTTTCCGATCGCATCACAACCCGCAATGGGTGGGTTACAAAGCGCTAAGTCTAGTAACCGAATCGCATCATGTTGTGCAATTTCACCGCTTACGCCTGCGAGTGGTTTGCCGGTAGCACGGCGGTAGTCTGCCGCCAGACGACGCGCCTCAGTGATCAATTTATCTACCGAATAGAGAGCCACAAGAACCGAAACCTCACCTCATTACCATGTCATTTGTTATTTTACTCAACATTCAAATCAAATAACCACTATTTTTCAATTATTTATATAATAGTGGCATAGCCACCTAGCACTGGAGTCGAGAATGAATAACCACTCGTTGATAACGGCGCTGCAAAACAAGGCGATTTATGATCACCCTGTCAGCCATTTTAAAGTGATCGAGACACACTGTGCTTGGGTTTTATTAACCGGCGCGTATGCTTATAAGATCAAAAAACCGCTCGATCTTGATTTTCTCGATTTTTCAACATTGACACAACGCCACCACGCTTGCACTGAAGAAATTCGCCTCAACCGCCGCCTCGCCCCTGCGGTGTACCTTGAAGTGGTGCCCATCACAGGCTCGATTTTCGCCCCTCAATTAAATGGTGATGGTGAGATCGTTGAGTACGCTGTGAAGATGCGTCAGTTTGAAGCCAACATGGAATTTGACCAGTTGATCAAGCGGGGTGCCTTGACCCAGAATCATATCGATGAGCTTGCGAGGCGTACAGCCACCTTTCATCAGTCACTTAAAAGTGCTGCCGCTGACACAGCCTTTGGCTCACCTGAAACAATCCAAAAACCGATGCTGGAGAATTTTAGCCAGATCAGTGCCCTCCTGCCTCACGGTGTTGACCGAAGCCAGCTAAAACAGTTGCAGGAGTGGACAGTTGAGTCGCTGCAACAATTATCACCTGATTTAAAAACGCGCAAAGAGCACGGTTTTATTCGTGAGTGCCATGGGGATCTGCACCTCGCTAACATCACCTATTATCAAAATAGCGTTATGCTCTTCGACTGTCTGGAGTTTAACCCTGAACTGCGCTGGATTGATCAAATCAGTGAGATCGCTTTTATGGTGATGGATCTAGATGCGCACGGGCGCAGTGACCTTGGCTTTCGCTTTCTTAACGGAT
>JALSHQ010000228.1 GCA_026982145.1 Gammaproteobacteria bacterium
GGTGGCGTTGTGGTATCAGTGCCCCTGCCTCGTTAACCACAGTACGCAGTTCATCCTGGGTGAGTTGTTGCAGTGCATCACTCTTTTGAGAAACGCCAAGTAGTTTTAACAGGTTGTTGGCGATGATGTTAATCACCCACACCATTGGGTAGCAGATCACCAGCAGTGGTTTGAGGATGAGGGTTGCTGGAAAGGCGATATGTTCAGGGTTAAGTGCCGCCTTGGTTTTAGGCGTGACCTCGGCAAAAATAAGAATGACGAGGGTTAAGATGCCTGCGGCAACCGCGATCCACGCTTCGCCGAAATATTTGATTGCAATGATGGTCGTAATCGATGATGCAAGGATGTTAACAAAATTATTGCCCAGCAAAATCAAGCCGATTAAACGGTCTGGGCGCTTTAATAAAGCTTGTGCACGCTTAGCACCCGCATGCCCAGTTTGTGCGAGGTGGCGCAGGCGATAGCGGTTCAGGCTCATCATTGCCGTCTCGGAAGATGAGAAAAAGGCTGAGAGCAGCAGTAATATAAAGAGGGTGACGAGCAGCGTGGTGAGTGAAATCTCATCCATGGCAGGTGATCCGGTTTAAAGTTAGAGCCGAGCAGGTTAAAGCGATAACACAGAATATCATCGGATTATTTAAGCACCACTTCGAGTACCAATTTGCTGCCTAAGTAGGCAAGAAATACAGCGCTAAAGCCACCTAGCGTCCAGCGGATCGCTTTTTTCCCGCGCCAGCCATACTGCCAGCGCCCCCACAACAAAATGGCAAAAACGAGCCAAGCTGTGATTGAGAAAACGGTTTTATGAGCGAGGTGCTGCGCAAACATATTTTCGATGAACAGTACGCCAGTGGCGAGTGACAGGCTGTAAAAGATAAAGCCGAGGCCGATCATCTGAAACAGCAGTGTTTCCATCGTTTGTAGCGGCGGCAGTGTGCGGATAAAGCCACCGGGGTGTTTATTGTGCAGATGGCGGTCTTGAATCGCTAGCAGGATCGCTTGCATCGCCGCAATGCTGAGCAGGCTGTAGGCGATAATCGAAATCAAGATGTGTGCCCCGATCTGGGTTTTCCCCGCCTCTAAAATGTAATATTCCGACGGAAATAGCAGTTCGAGTGAAATGGCTAGCGCTGCAAGAGGCAGTAGCACAATACCGAGATTCTCTACCGGTTTGGTGAGCGCAGCAGTGAGCAGAATGAGTGCAATTAACCACGAAAGCAGCGAAACGGCGTTGAAAAAGCCAAAGTTGATCCCTTGTGGGGTGAGCATATTGAATGCTAGCACAGTCGCGTGCAGTGCTACGGCCGCCAAACCCAGCAGAATCAGTCGGGTCTTATTCTCGATCCCTATTTTTTTTGTCAGACGCATCGCCAGCAGGGTCGCGGTTGCGAGGTAGCAGGCAATGGCTGCGAAACTAATTATCGTGTTGCTCATGTTTGGTCAGGATTTTTCATTGAGTGCAGAATGATGACACAAGCCATCATCGCATTGAAGAGGTGTTTTCGTTAAATATTTAACTTAATGGATGAAATTAGCTTAAAAGATAAATGAAAATGTCGATAGATATGATAGTGTTGCGGTGTCGTAATGCGCCATTATGTGTCATGTTAACACCTTATCCACGGTGAGACATGGGGTGTTAAGGGAGTTTTAAGTGGGTTTGAGATGAAATGGTGGGTGGGTTTTACAAACCCTCTATTTTATTCCGAATCATAAACGTTATTCACATACTGCGCGCTATCATTTAATGGCAGCGCGCTGAAAGCGTAGATATTCAGGAAGCTATAGAATGAAATTGCGTGTATTGGGTTGTAGTGGTGGCATTGGAGACGGTTTAAGAACGACGTCATTGCTGATCGATGACGACATCTTAATCGACGCGGGTACCGGCATCGGTGAGCTAACGCTCGAAGAGATGGCCAAAGTGCGTCACGTCTTTATTACTCATTCGCACCTTGATCACATTGCTTGCCTGCCCCTAATGGTCGACAGTATCTTTGACAAGCTCAAGCAGCCGATCGAGATACATGCCCAAGCATCCACCATCGAAGTGCTAAAGAAACATATCTTTAACTGGGCAGTCTGGCCCGATTTTGCCAAATTGCCGACCCCGGAAATCCCGGTGATGGCTTACAACACCCTTTCACCGGGTGAGGTTTGTGAGCTTGGTGGGCGCTCGC
Organism: Gammaproteobacteria bacterium; assembly: GCA_026982145.1. Taxonomy (GTDB): domain Bacteria; phylum Pseudomonadota; class Gammaproteobacteria; order SZUA-140; family SZUA-140; genus SZUA-76. The sequence continues at coordinate 2,181 of JALSHQ010000228.1, forward strand.
TGGAGATGATCTCAGTCAACCATATCGTGCCTGCGGTGGGTTACCGTGTGGCCTGTGAAACAGGGGTGTTTGCTTTTAGTGGTGACACAGTAACGAACGATACTTTTTGGGCGGCGCTTAATGCGCATGAACGTCTTGATCTGTTGTTGGTTGAGGCTGCTTTTAGTAATAAAGACAAAGACTTAAGCCTCAAAGCGCGCCATTATTGCCCTTCGCTATTGGCTGAGGATCTGAAAAAACTTAAGCATACCCCGGAGATTTTTGTGACGCACAACAAACCCGGCGAAGAGGGGCGTATTTTTGATGAGTGCCAGCAGTTGATGCCAGAGCGTAATCTAAAACGTTTGCTGGGCAATACGGTGTTCGAGTTTTAATTAGCTTTCGATGAGGCGGCCTGTTCAGGGCCGCGCCTGCTTATCTATCGCCAGCGAAACGTGTATCATTGGGCGCTTGTACAAAAACCGATAAATTCTAGAGAGTTCTCGATGTTTGATGGCTTAAGTGAACGCCTGGGTCGTACCCTTAAAAATGTCCGTGGTCAGGGCAGGCTAACCGAAGATAATATTAAAGACGGG
>JALSHQ010000229.1 GCA_026982145.1 Gammaproteobacteria bacterium
TATGGGGGAGGTGCATGATCTAACGCATGCCGTAACCCTGCGAACATCGATTATTGGCCATGGTCTGACCCCAAACCCGTCACTCATTGATTGGTTTTTGTCACAGACAGGGCAGGTTCGGGGTTTCAGAAAGGCGTTCTTCTCAGGGTTGCCGACAGTAGCGTTGGCCAGCGTTATTGATCGCCACGTGCTGCAATGTAATGGATTGAGTGGCCTCTATCATCTCGGTGTTGAACCAATTGATAAACTATCACTGCTACAGATTGTTAATCAGGTCTATGATGCGGGTTTAACGGTTATTCAGGATGACTCGCTGGTTATCGATCGATCATTAAACTCAACTAAGTTCCGTGAATCTACGGGCTACACCCCGCCTGACTGGCGTGAGTTAGTGACACAGATGCATGAAGATTATCTTAAACTTAAAAAATAGCCATAAATTATGTTTGAAAATAAAACATTATTGATTACAGGTGGAACAGGGTCGTTTGGTACCACGGTATTGAATCGGATCTTAGCCACCTCTATCAAAGAGATCCGCATTTTTAGCCGGGATGAAAAGAAGCAGGAAGATCTGCGCATTAAATTAAGTAACCCAAAAGTTAAATTTTTTATTGGTGATGTACGTGATCTCTCCAGCCTGGAAGATGCAGTCAAAGGTGTAGACTGCATCTTTCATGCGGCGGCGCTGAAACAGGTGCCCTCGTGTGAGTTCTACCCAATGGAAGCAGTAAAAACCAATATTCTTGGCACCGAGAATGTGCTCTCAGCGGCTGCTAAGCGCGGCGTTGAACGTGTTGTTGTACTCAGCACTGATAAGGCGGTTTATCCTATTAATGCGATGGGTATATCAAAGGCTATGGCTGAAAAGATTGTGGTTGCCAAGTCTCGCCTATACGCCCAAGATGGCCCGGTTATCTGCGTGACACGTTATGGCAATGTTATGGCCTCCAGGGGGAGCGTTATCCCGCTATTTGTCAATCAGCTCAAGTCTGGGGAGCCTTTGACCGTGACTGAGCCAAGCATGACACGCTTCCTGATGTCGCTTGAGGACTCAGTTGACTTGGTGTTACATGCTTTTGAGTATGCTGAGCCAGGTGATATTTTTGTGCAGAAGGCGCCTGCATCAACGGTACAGGCTTTGGCTGACGCCATTCTGAGCCTCTTCAATTCAAATGTGGGTAGCCGAGTGATTGGGACTCGTCATGGAGAGAAACTATACGAATCCCTGATCTCTCGTGAGGAGATGGCTAAAGCTATCGACATGGGCAGGTACTACCGGGTGCCAGCTGATATTAGAGACCTTAATTACAATAAATTTTTCATCGAGGGGGAGACAAAAATCGCTCAGTTTAAGGATTACACCTCACACAATGCTGAACGGCTGGATATTGAAGGAGTCACACTGTTGTTACAGAAGCTTGGTTATATCCAGGAGCAGTTAAATGCTTAAAGTGATGACGGTGGTTGGGACACGACCTGAGTTAATTAAGATGTCCAGGGTCATAGCGGCTTTTGATGACAATACGAACCATATCCTGGTGCATACCGGGCAGAATTATGATTATGAGCTTAACCAGGTTTTCTTTGATGACCTGGCCATCCGTAAGCCTGACTATTTTCTGGATGCTGCAGCCGATACCGTGGCAGGTTCGATTGCCAATATTATCGCTAAATCTGATGAGGTCTTTGCCAAAGAGTCTCCTGATGCGCTGTTACTTTATGGCGACACCAACTCATGTTTATGTGTGATGAGCGCCAAGCGCAGAAAGATCCCGATATTTCACATGGAGGCCGGAAACCGCTGTTTTGATCAACGTGTTCCAGAAGAGATCAATCGTAAGGTGGTTGACCATCTAAGCGATGTAAACCTTGTCTTGTCGGAACATGCGCGGCGCTATCTTTTAAATGAAGCATTTCCTGCAGATCGCCTTATAAAGACTGGTTCACATATGCCAGAGGTGTTGAACCATTTTGCGCCAAGCATCGCTCAGTCAGACATCTTAGGCAAGCTGTCACTCACGCCAAAAGAGTTTTTACTGGTGAGTGTGCATCGCGAGGAGAATGTTGACAGCGAGCGTCACTTGCAGCTTTTGCTGGCAGGGCTAAGGTTGACCCACCAGCGTTTTGGCGTTCCTGTTGTTGTCTCCACGCACCCGCGTACTCAGCAGCGTCTTGAGGCATTAGGTATTGAACAGGAAGTGGGTATCCAGTTTCTCAAGCCATTTGGGTTTTTTGACTACATCAAGCTACAGATGAGTGCCATGTGCGTATTGTCTGACAGTGGCACTATTACCGAAGAGGCCATGCTATTAGGCTTTCCGGCAGTGACAATGCGCCAAGCACATGAGCGCCCAGAAGGTATGGATGAAGCAGTGGTCATCATGTGTGGAATAGAGCCAGATGATTTGATTCGCGCCATTGAAATTGTTATTCGGCAAAACTGTGAGCCTAAACTTAAACCTCGAATCATCGGCGACTATCAGTCCGAAAATGTTTCAGAAAAGATCCTGAGAATCGTACACAGCTACGTGCACTATGTGAACCGGGTGGTCTGGTCAAAAAGTGAGTAGTGACAATTTTTACAGCTTATTCCTCAAAATCACGATTCACAGCAGCAACAATGACTATCCAAACGTGTGTCGCCTGAGTTTACCAATACCCAGCAGGCGGACATTGAAATAGGCATAATATGAGCCTAAAGCGCAATATCATTGTTAATACGGCCAGCCAACTTTATGTGGTGCTGA
>JALSHQ010000230.1 GCA_026982145.1 Gammaproteobacteria bacterium
AGGTGCAGCATATGGTGGCAGCGCTATTAAAGCTAACAGCATCCCCCGCAGCAGATGCGGCCGATGCGCTCGCCTGCGCACTGTGCCATAGTCATACCCGCCAGTCGTTGGATTACATGACGGCAGTCCGTGTGGCGCGCGAAGTGGCGGCACAATGATCGGCCGTTTGCGTGGGCAGGTGGTGTGGAAGCAGGCACCGCAACTGTTGATTGATGTGAATGGCGTTGGCTATGAAGTTGAGGCGACGATGAGCACTTTTTACATGCTGCCGCTCGAAAATAACGAAATCACTTTATATACCCACCTTGTGGTGCGTGAAGATGCGCAGTTGCTTTATGGTTTTGCCTCAGAAGCCGAGCGCGCCATGTTCCGTGGTTTGATCCGCATTAATGGGGTGGGCGCAAAGCTGGCGCTGACCATTCTCTCCGGTATGTCGATTAATGATTTTGCCTGCTGCATCCGCGAAGGCGATAGCGTGACCCTGACCCGCCTGCCCGGCGTTGGTAAAAAAACCGCCGAACGTTTGATCATTGAGATGAGAGACCGCCTTGATAAATTAATGATCGGGGGCGTAGGCGTCGCTGCCGTTGAGCCAATAGGCGCAGCGCCGCAGCGAAAAGATGCGCTGGGCGATGCGGTCAGCGCACTGGTCGCACTCGGTTACAAAGCCGCCGAGGCGAGCCGCATGGTGCGAGTGGTGAAGGCTGAAGGGCTCAGCAGTGAAGCGATCATTCGCGCTGCGCTGCAAGCGACGGTCATAAAATGAATAGAGCCATCAGCCGATGATTGAGACGGACCGCATGATCAGTGCTGAACAGCACAACGAAGATGAAGTGATTGACCGCGCCATCCGCCCCACCAAGTTGGCAGACTATATTGGCCAGCCCGCAGTGTGTGAGCAGATGGAAATTTTTATTGAAGCCGCGCGTGGCCGCGGCGAGGCACTCGATCACACCTTGATCTTCGGCCCGCCGGGGCTGGGCAAAACCACCCTCGCCAACATCATCGCCAATGAGGTGGGGGTTAACTTGCGCCACACCTCCGGCCCGGTGTTGGAACGCCCCGGTGACCTCGCCGCGCTGCTGACCAACCTTGAACCGCGCGATGTGCTGTTTATTGACGAGATCCATCGCCTGAGCCCAGTGGTGGAGGAGGTACTCTACCCCGCGATGGAAGATTACCAGCTCGACATCATGATTGGTGAAGGGCCGGCTGCCCGCTCCATCAAGCTCGACTTGCCCCCTTTTACGCTGGTGGGTGCCACCACCCGCGCCGGTTCACTGACCGCCCCGCTGCGTGACCGTTTTGGCATTGTGCAGCGGCTTGAATTTTACGGCATTGATGACCTTTGCTCGATTGTGACCCGCTCCGCGCAGATCATCGGCATGGAGATCGCCCCGGAAGGCGCGCGGGAAATCGCACGGCGTTCACGCGGCACCCCGCGCATCGCCAACCGGCTACTGCGCCGGGTCAGAGATTATGCTGAAGTGAAGGCCGATGGCCGCGTGACCGCAGCAGTGGCCGACCTTGCATTGACCATGCTCAATGTCGACGCATGCGGTTTTGATGCGATGGATTGTCGCTTGCTGATGACCATCATCGAAAAATTTGATGGCGGGCCAGTCGGGGTTGACAGTCTGGCGGCCGCAATCGGCGAAGAGCGCGGCACGATTGAAGATGTGCTGGAACCCTTTTTGATTCAACAAGGGTTTATCATGCGCACCACCCGCGGACGTCTGGCGACACGCCACGCCTACCACCATTTTGGCTTAACAGCGCCGCAACGAGAAGATCGTATTCCACTTCAAGAGAGGCCAAATGGCGAGTAATGGAATTGAACGAATGCGATCGTCATCACAATCTTTGTCGCACATCACGCTCGTTTTTATAAAAATATCGGGGTATGATACTGCCCCATATGTTTCACAGGACTGCGCTGTTTAAGAGAGAAGATTTGGGCAGTAGCGCGCTCGGTTTTTCGAGTGCAAAGGTGCTGCGCCCCTCCTGTTTTTCCAGAATACTTTTTGATGGAGACACCTCGTGACCCCCGATATGTCGTTGATACACCTGATTACTGGTGCGAGCTTTCTCGTGCAGTTGGTGATGTTGTTACTGCTCGTGATCTCACTGGCATCGTGGGCGCTGATTTTTCGCAAACGTAAAGAGATCAAAGATGCGCAGACGGCGGTCGATGCATTTGAGTCGCGTTTCTGGTCTGGCATCAGCATGGATGAGCTGCATAAACAGGTCGCCGGCAAGTCGGATGAGATGAAGGGTGCCGCCATGATCTTTGAAGCGGGCTTTCGCACCTTTGTGCGCCTCCATCAGCAGGAAGGGATTGAGCCGCGCGAAGTGATCGACGGCACACAACGCGCCATGCGCGTCGTGATGAACCGCGAGATCGAACAACTGGAAAGCCACCTCTCTTTTCTCGCCACCGTCGGTTCAACCAGCCCTTATATCGGGCTGTTTGGCACCGTCTGGGGCATCATGAACTCTTTTCGTGCGCTGGGCAATGCCAACCAAGCGACTTTGGCGATGGTGGCACCGGGTATTGCCGAAGCGCTCATTGCCACCGCGATGGGGCTCTTTGCAGCCATCCCTGCGGTGGTCGCCTACAATCGCTATGTGACGGATGTGGATCGCTTAGTGAACCGTTACGATAATTTCCTTGAGGAATTTTCGTCGATTCTGCATCGTCAGGCACACAGCTAAGCTTGTGGTTGATATGAATGTAATTTCAGTGGCGAGGGGGGGGGATGGCAAACACTAAGCGTGCCCGCAAGCGACCAATGTCTGAGATTAACGTCGTCCCCTATATCGATGTGATGCTGGTGTTGCTGATTATTTTTATGGTGGCCACGCCGCTGATGACGCAAGGGGTGAAGGTTGATCTCCCGCAGGCGACGGCCGAGCAAGTGGAACAGAATGACAAAGAGCCACTAGTGGTGACGATTGATGTGGATGGTCTCTACTATTTAAATGTAGGCGACGACCCCAAAACAGGGATCGACCACGAACTGTTAGTGCAGCGCGTAGCGGCGGTACTGCGCTACCAACCGGGGACACCCGTGCTGGTGCGTGGCGATGCGGCCGTGAACTATGGTGCGGTCGTTACTGCAATGGCACTGCTGCAAAAAGCAGGTGCGCCGAGCGTCGGGCTGGTGACTGATGTGCTTGATGAATAGTGGACAGGTAAAAGTGGGTCGCGTCGCTTGAACGCCCAGAAAAAATCGATCACCAGTGAGGCATCATTTTTTGCACGAATGGTGAATTCGCCACGTTTTCTATTTTATTCCATTTTGGTGCATGTGCTGTTTGTCTCTTTGATTGTGATGAGCCTTGACTGGAAGAGCAAGCCGACGCCAGTTCCGCATGTGATTAAAGCGACGATGGTGGATGAGTCAAAAATCAAAGAGGAGATGGAGAAGCTGCGCCTTGCTGATGAGAAAAAGGAACAATTAGCGGCTGCGCAGCAGAAAAAACTGGATGATGCTAAAGCGGCGCGCCAACAGGAAGAGAAGAAAATCGCGGAGCTGAAGAAAAAGCAGGAGGCCGAGCGCCGCAAGCTTCAACAAGAAGAGCGGAAGCGTATAGATGCTGAAAAGCAGCGTAAGGCCGAAGAGAAGAAGCGCGAAGATCTCAGGAAAAAACAAGTCGCAGAAGAGAAACGGCTGAAGCAGCAGAAACAGGAGCAGCTGAAAAAGCTCAAGGCAGAAGAGGCGCGGTTAGAGAAGCAGATGCGGCGGGAGGAAGCGCAACGTATTAAGCAAGCTGAAGCGCGCAAAAAAGAGCAGGAGCGTGAGCGCATCCGTCAGGAAGAGGCGCGCATTCGTCAGCAGCAGATGGCAGAAGAGCAGCGCCGGCTCGATGCGGCACGCGAGCGTGAGTATCAGGGGGTCGTCGATAAACATGTTGAAATCATTCGCCAAAAGGTCAGCCGAAATTGGCTAAGCCCAGCGGGGTCGATGGCTGGGCTGGTTTGTACCGTGAGGGTGCGTATAATCCCGGGGGGCGAGGTGCTTGATGTGCAGGTTGTAAAGAGCAGCGGCAACGCGCTGTTTGATCGTTCAGTGGAGACAGCCGTATTTAAGGCCTCGCCACTGCCACTGCCGGCGGATCGCGCGCTGTTTGATCGTTTCCGCGTGCTGGAATTTATTTTTGATCCTGAGGATTAAACATTGAAAGTTATTTTGCGTCACTTATTACTATTGATGATGTTCCTAGCGGGAAGTGCTCAGGCCGCACTGACGATCGAGATTACCCAAGGGGTTAAAGGGGCGATGCCGATCGCGATTGTGCCGTTTAGCTGGGAAGGGCCGATGACTCAAGCGCCGCTTGATGTGAGTCGCCTTGTGACGGAAAACCTCTACCGCAGCGGTCGTTTTTCACCCTTGCCAGAACATGACATGCTGGCGAAGCCGAATGACCCTTCACGAGTTAATTTCCAGAACTGGCGAGTGCTAGGGGTCGAGAACTTGGTGATTGGAAAGGTTCGTGCCACTGCAAACAACCAGTATATTGTTCAATTTGTACTATTTGATGTTTTCCGTAGCACCCAAATCACGGGGCAGACTTTTAATGTTAGTAAAACCACCGATCTACGCAAGACAGCCCATCAAGTAAGCGACATTATTTACGAGGCACTGCTGGGTGAACGCGGTGCTTTTGATACGCGCATCGCCTATGTGACGCAGTCATCAGACGCTTCGGGTAAACCGCGCTATTCACTGCAAGTGGCCGATGCCGATGGCCATGGGCCGCAGGCGATTCTCAATTCTCGTGAACCGCTGATGTCCCCTTCTTGGTCGCCGGATGGCAAAAAACTTGCTTATGTCACCTTCGAGGGGGGGCGCCCATCTATTTATACTCAGGATGTACGTTTAGGCAAGCGTGAGAAGATTTCTGGATTCCGTGGTATTAATGGCGCGCCCGCGTGGTCGCCAGACGGTACTCGGTTAGCGTTAGTGCTCTCAAAAGGAGGCAATCCAGATATTTATGTGATGAACCTTTTAAACAAAAAATTGACGCGTTTGACGCGCAGTTATGCGATTGATACCGAACCCGTTTGGACTCCGAAGGGAGATGCGATAGTATTCACCTCCGACCGTGGTGGGAAACCGCAGCTTTATAAAGTTTCACTCGCCGGGCGACAGGTTCAGCGCTTGACCTTTGAAGGGGAATATAATGCACGTGCCACGCTTTCGCCAGACGGGCGAATGGTGGCGATGGTGCACGGTAACGGGAGCCGCTATCGAATAGCAGTGATGGATCTGGAAAACGGTGCGCTACAAGTGCTGACGGATACCTCATTAGATGAGTCGCCAAGTTTTGCGCCGAATGGTAGCATGATCATCTACGCAACCGAGAGCCAGAACAGAGGGGTTTTGTCTGCGGTATCTGTTGATGGGCGGGTACGCCAGCGGCTGGTGCTGCAAGAGGGTGATGCTCGTGAGCCGGTTTGGGCACCGTACAGTAAATAATAAACAAGCACGAAATACGCAATATAATAATTTTAGGAGTGATTGATGAATATTCTCAGAAAGGCACTGATCGTGGTCGTACCTGTTATGTTTCTAGCCGGTTGTGCTAGTGCACCCATAGATACCACGGATGAAGCTCTTGGTAGTGATAGCAGCGTAGAGAGCGGCCTAGATACCGGTTTTGGTAATGCCAGCAGTAGTGGTGACAGTGGCAGCTCAACCGAAGTGATGGGGCTAAGCAGTGACAGTGACATTAGCAGCAGCGAGTTTTCATTGGATGATAGTAACCCTGCTAATCTGCTTAATGTGCGTGTGATCTATTTTGACTTTGACCGCAGCAAAGTACGCGCCGAGTTTAATGAGGTGATCGCGGCTCATGCCACTTACCTTGCCGATAACCCGGGTGCTTTGATGAAGCTTGAAGGGCATGCAGATGAGCGTGGCTCACGTGAATACAACATCGGCTTAGGTGAGCGCCGTGGTAACTCAGTGGCTCGCCATCTTGGTTTGCAAGGTGCAGCACGTGGCCAGCTCGATGTGGTAAGTTTTGGTGAAGAACGCCCTGTGGCAACGGGTCATGACGAGTCTGCATGGGCGTTGAACCGTCGCGTTGAAATTGTTTACACCAAACAAAAATAGAGGATAGCAGACGTTGAGAGCGGTGAGCAGTAAGCGACTGGGCTATGCCCTGTTGACGGTGGCGATTGGGACGCTGAGTCTACATTCTATCGCTTCGGCGCGGGATGGACTGCCGCCGATTCATGAGTCGTCAATATCGTCTGCGGTGGCTCCGCCGCCAGCGCCGCCAACGCCAACGTCTTCAGAGCGTAAACTGCCGCTGGAGCAGCGCGTGATTCGCCTTGAGCGTATGATGGAGAGTGGGGCGCTGCTTGAGATGTTGTCGCGCGTTGAAGATATGCAGATGGAGGTGCAGACGATTCGTGGTGAGTTGGAGATGCAACGGCACGAATTTGAAGGCATTAAACAGCGCCAGCGCGATCTTTACCTCGATGTTGACCGTCGTATTTTAGCGTTAGAAAAAGCAGCAAGCAGTGCGCCAGTTACGCGATCTGCTCCGCCACTCTCCACAGGTACGGCATCGACCGCTTCGTCTGTTATTGCGGGCTCTGTATCACCATTTACATCGGCGCCATCAGCGCTGCCTGTTGTGGGTGGCGGCAGTGGTGAACCACCGGTTGCCTCTACAGCTGCGGCAGTGATCGACCCGCTGCAGGAGCAGTCCGCCTATCAGCAAGCGCTGAATATCCTGCGTGAAGGGCGCTACGATGAGGCGATTGTCGCTTTTCAAAGTTTTCTGAGCCGCTTTCAAGGCAGTCAGTATGCGGGCAATGCCCAGTACTGGATTGGCGAGGCAAATTACGTATCGCTGCGCTATCCTGAGGCGATTGATGAGTTTCAGAAAGTACTCTCCAGCTATCCGGCGAGTGCTAAAGTGCCTGATGCGATGCTCAAAATCGGCTACACTTTTTATGAGCTGAAGGAGTGGGAGCAAGCACGTCAGACATTAGGCGAACTGGTTTCGCGTTTTCAGAAAACAACAGCAGCTCAGTTGGCAGAGAATCGCCTGCACCGCATGAAGCTGGAAGGGCATTAACCTGTCCAGTTTCATCGGGCTCAACTTAGCAGGAGTCACCACGTAAACGATGGCTTCGGAGGCACAAGAGCGCAGGCTCGGCAAATCAACACCTGCCACGCGGCTGAGGGTGACAGAGATATTTCATTCGCTGCAGGGTGAATCTCGCACTGTTGGCATCCCCACTATTTTTATCCGCCTCACAGGCTGCCCGTTACGCTGCGGCTACTGTGACAGCGCCTACGCCTTTGACGGCGGCGAGTGGATGAGCATGGATCAAGTGCTATTTAATGTTGTGAGTCATGAGTGCCATTATGTCACCCTCACGGGCGGAGAGCCGCTGGCGCAAAAGGGCGCCTTCCCTCTGCTCTCTCGTCTCTGTGACTTGGGATATAAAGTATCGCTGGAGACCAGTGGTGCGATCGACATCACCAGCGTTGACCCTCGAGTGGTGAAGGTGATGGATCTCAAAACCCCCGGCTCCGGTGAGGAGCAAAAGAATCGCTACGAAAATATAAAACGGTTACAAAACAGTGATCAAATAAAATTTGTGATCTGCTCACGCGAGGACTATGACTGGGCGCGTGAAAAGCTGGTCGAATATGCGCTGCCATCGCAGTACGAAATTCTATTTCAGGCAGTGCATGAGACGCTGGATGCCAAGTTGTTGGCGGAGTGGATTCTGGAAGACCACCTGCCGGTGCGGATGCAGATTCAGCTGCATAAAATTTTGTGGGGCGACCTGCCCGGAAAATAAGGGAAAAGGTAGTCACAAGATGTCTGATCTCTCTTCTAAAGCGGTTGTACTGCTCTCTGGTGGGCTTGATTCAACCACCGTGTTGGCGATGGCAAAAGCAGCGGGTTACAGCTGTTATGCACTGAGTTTTGACTATGGCCAGCGCCACAAGTTTGAGCTACAGGCCGCGGTGGCCATTGCACGACAGGTTGCAGTAGTGGAGCATAAAACCATGCGGCTCGACCTTGGCAGCATCGGCGGCTCTGCGCTGACCGATAGCGCGATTGCAGTGCCACAAGCTGCGCCCACCACTGCACAAACCTCCGGAATCCCAGTGACTTATGTTCCTGCGCGCAATACCATCTTTTTGTCGCTGGCACTTGCCTGGGCAGAGGTGCTCGATGCACAGAATATCTTTATCGGCGTTAATGCGGTGGATTACTCGGGCTACCCCGATTGCCGCCCTGAATTCATCGCCGCGTTTGAGCAGGTGGCGAACCTCGCCACTCGTGCGGGCACCGAAGGGCTGCACCTCACCATCCACACACCACTGATTGCGATGAGCAAAGCCGAAATTATTCGCGCAGGTGTGGCGCTGGGGGTCGACTACAGCGCCACAGTCTCATGCTATGCCGCAGATGAGGCTGGGCATGCCTGTGGCCGCTGTGACGCCTGCCGCCTGCGAGTGGCGGGTTTTGAGCAGGCCGGAGTGCCAGATCCCACTCGATATCTATCCCAATGATTATTTTGAAATTATAATTGTCAGATGCGCTTTCAGCGGTTAGAATAGCGGCCGCTTATCTAGTTAGAGGCAGCGCAAGCATTCAGTCTGTCAGCGTTGAAAACCCCTGCTAGAATAGCTCCCGCGGTAATTCCCGAAATGGGCCGTTAGCTCAGTTGGTAGAGCAGTGGACTTTTAATCCATTGGTCGAAGGTTCAAGTCCTTCACGGCCCACCATTCTTACCTAAAATCATCAACCCTCCTCTTCCGAACGGTTTACGTTTGAGACGTGCTGTTTCTGATTGTTTTCAAATCCACCGTGCCATACGAAATCTTGACGTTTCTCCTACATTTTATTAATAAGTGTTGAGGTATGATCTCTGTAAATCGGCCGATATCCGTTGATATTGTTCGTAACAACTGATTAAGGAGAACGCTATGGCGAGTCAAACTGATGTGACAACTGCAAAAAGTGGCCAATCAACAGAAGATAAGCGCTGGAGTCTGCCTACCCGTCTGCTTCATTTAGGGTTGGTAACAACGGTCACAGCACAGCTTGGGTTAAGCCTAGTGATGGCTCCACCGGATGAGGAAAATATCTCGGCACTGGCGTCCGCAACCTTTGAAGCGCATGAAGTGGTTGGAATGGCCGCAGTTGTCGTTGTGTTGGCACACTGGCTATGGACGCTCTCAAGCCAAGTGGATGGCGGCTTGAAACATCTGTTCCCTTGGCGTGGTGATGCGCGCGGAGAGGTGGTCGCCGAAACCAAAGCGCTCTTTAATGGTCAACTGCCCGAAGGTGGGGCTAGAGGTGGCTTGCCGGGTTTTATTCATGGACTGGGGTTTCTTGCGGTGACAGGGATGGCCATCACGGGCGGAATCCTATTTTTTATCTTGCCGGAAAGCGGGGCATTTCCTCCGGTGGTTGATCTCTTTGCTGAAAGCCATGAGATGATCGCTTCATTGGTCTGGCTCTACTGGGGTGGACATGGTGCAGTAGCACTCATGCATCACCTGCAGGGGCATTCTGTATTGAAGGATATGTTTCGCCTGACCAATAAAAAATAGCCCCTTGGTCTCCATAACTATTCGCGACCAGAATCAACGGGCCTTGGTTGTCTCTCACTTTTTAGGCGATGACATCGGGTTGAGTCTCGTAGTTTAGGGAACCTCTGATTTATTCTGAGCGAAGTGGATTGTGATCTAAAATGTTCAGCTTCAAGGCGCGAATCGCACGTAATAGCGGGCTATTGCGAAGATTTGCAACGTAGAAGATGGGTGTTTTAGGCGCAAGACACGAGTTCATGAATAAATCAGAGGTTCCTTAGCTATAAAACTCGTGAGTTACGAGACAATTCCCGCCAGCACAAATAGTGCTGTTTTGAATCGTGGTGGGCATTGCAGCATTTGATCTTTTATTGTGAACAGGCAGCACCTTTGCTCAATGATTTTCAGCTTATGTATAGAGAGAAAATACAATGAAACTTTCGACAAAGGCGGCGCTCTATTCTGGGCTAGTATTTCCTGGTGCGGGTTATTTTATAATAAAAAAAATAACTCATGGCACGGTGTCATGCTTGATTACCCTTGCAGGGCTTACCGTTGTTATTATTGAGGTCTTTCATAAGGCTCAGGCTATTTCTGAGAAGATCATCACAGGCGCGATGCCTGTGGATATTGGCTTGATTCGTGAGCAGATACTTACAACCCCAGGTACTTTTCCGCCAGAGATCGTAAGTAGCATCTCTATTATGATCGGGCTGATATGGTTGGTGGGTATAGTCGATAGCTGGCGGATTGCAGAAGGGATGATGAAAAGTGAGCGCAAATCATTTTGAGCGAAGTGGACAGTGTGCCCCTTGGGTATTGAGATGCTAAAGCATCTTGCCTCAAGGCGTGAATTACGTGTAATACCCAAGGGGAACACTGTAGCGGGCTATTGCGAAGCGCTACAATAATAGGGTAACCCGCACTGTGCCTATTGTTCTCTACACACAGTGCATTGCCGATGAACCATCACCCAGTGTTACGCATGCCCCCAGCAATGGCATTAATGGAACGTAGCAGTGGGTCTAGCCATTTTTGGCGCTCATCCTCACTAAGGGATTGATCACGAAAACGTTGCAGCAACATCACCTGAATGTAGTTGAGTGGATCGAGGTATGGGTCACGGCGGCTGAGTGAGAGCGCAAGTCTGGGGTTGTCAGCCAGCAGTTCGGTGGTATTGGATGCTGCCAGAATAGAGGCCAGAGTGCGCTCATATTCACTGATTACCATGGTGGAAACTTGGTCTGCCAGCGCTTTGTTCTCACACAGAGTGGCGTACTCTTTTAAAATAGCAATATCAGCCTTAACCAGCGCCATTTGAGTGTTGCTCATCAGTGCGCGGAAGAAAGGCCAGTTTTTATACATCTCTTTTAACTGCTCACATTTCTGTGGATCATCATTGCTCCACTGTTTGAGTGCGGAGCCGATGCCGTACCATGCGGGCAGGGTGTGGCGAGATTGTGCCCAGCCAAAGACCCAGGCAATCGCGCGTATGGATGACTTTGAACGATCTCCTTTTTTACGATGGCTTGGGCGTGAGCCGATATTCATCATGCCGATCTCAGTGACGGGTGTTGCTTCATAAAAATAATCGAGAAAACCGGGGGTATGATCGACCAGCCCGCGGTAGGCCTCTTCACCCTCTTCAGCGATTACGGCCATGGCAGTCTCATAACGTTCAGGTACTGGGGTGGGCTCTTTGACGATGTTTTTGCTGGCCTTAATCAAGCCTGTTACACCCATCGTCAACTCAGAGACGGCGGTCTCTTTATTACTATATTTATAGGTGATCATCTCACCCTGTTCGGTAAATTTGATCTGCCCGGTCACGGTGCCTTCCGGTTGAGAGAGGATTGCCTCATGCGTTGGGCCACCACCACGCCCCATGGTGCCGCCGCGCCCGTGGAAGAGGCGACACTCGATGCCACAGCTAGCAGTGAGCGCGATAATCTCTTGTTGCGCCTTATAAAGACTCCAAGCAGAAGAGAGTATGCCGCCATCTTTGCACGAATCGGAATAGCCCAGCATGATCTCCTGCACATTGCCGGTGCATTGCAGAAGCGCGCGGTAGACATCAGTGTTGAGCGCGCTCCTCATGACTTGTTCAATGTGGCGCAAATCCTCGATGGTTTCGAACAGCGGGCTGACCTGAATGTGGCAGAACCATTCACCTTGCCTATTTTTACCCGCGAGCCCGGTCTGCTGGGCAAGAAACATCACCTCCATGATATGGCTGGCGGTGTGGGTCATCGAAATAACATAGCTGCCAAAGGCTTTCTCGCTGATCTCTTCACGCATTTTTTTCACTACACTGAACACTTCCAGTGTTTCGCTGGTGTTGTCACTGAGTGATTTTCGGTCGATGGTGAGCGGTTCATTATTCAGTTGCTCGCTCAGAAAACGCATGCGTTCTCGCTCATTTAGTGCCATGTAGTTGGGGTTACTGCTTTTTTGAGCCAATATCTCAGTGACCGCTTCAGTATGGCGTGTCGATTCTTGGCGCAGGTCAAGACTGACGAGAAAGAAGCCAAAGGTTTCTGCTAGGCGAATCATATCTTTGAGTTCGCCATTAGCGACGTTTTGGTCACCATGCGAAATGAGCGAGTCGCGTATCAGATGAAGGTCGTGGATGAAGTCTTCATCTGAGTGATAACCACTTTCTGGGGTTAAGGTCTCTTGTGTGTTGTAGAGCCGGTCACGTACAGCCCACAGGTTGCGCTCCAAGCGGTAGCTCATAATATGCAGTTTTCTGCGATAGGGTTCGCCTCTAAAACGTTCCGGGTTATCCGGAAAGGCGCTGGCAGCATAGCGTTCATCACTGTCGAGGCTTTTCTGGAAAGCTTCGTTAGGGGGGCAGAGCTGAGCGGAGTGGATCAGAATTTTCGCCAACGTTGAGAGGCGAGGCAGGTACTCTTTTAGGATCGCCTTGGCGTGCATATTAACAGCGGTTACAGTGGTTTCCGGGGTGACGTTGGGGTTGCCGTCACGGTCGCCACCTACCCATGAGCCAAAACGGATAAAGCTGGGGATGGTGACAGAGCTGCTACTATTGGCGCCGTAGATGCGCTCATTCGCTTTTTCAAAATCACGATACATGAGGGGCACGGCCTCAAAGAGGCTTTCCTGAAAATAGAAGATGCCATTGCGAATTTCACTGGTTACTTTTGGGCGCTTGGTGCGAACTTCATCGCTCTTCCATAACACCTGAATCTGGCTCTCCAGCTGGTTAATAATTTCAGCGCGCTCTTCACGTGTCGGGCGGTTTTCATCGAGCTGTTGGCTGGTGACAAAAATGCGGCGCAGTGCTTCGAGAATGGTACGGCGTTTGGATTCGGTGGGATGGGCGGTGATGACCGGGATATAGGCGAGCCTGTCAAAAATGGTCTGCAGCTGACCCGGTGTGATGCCTGCCTCATGAAAATCTCTGAGTGCCTCATCAAAGGACCCCGGCCCCCGAATGCCACCGCGACGCTTCTGCTGACGGCGTTGTTGGTGCTGGTTGGCCTCTTCGGCGATATTGACTAGGCTGAAATAGATGCTAAAAGCACGCACCACATGGGAGAGAATTTCAGGGTCCAGTTTGCGCATCATGCGCGCAAGCTGCTCATGTTTTTTGGGGTTGTGTTCTTTGCTGAGCCGAATATAACCCTTTCTCAAGGTTTCAACCGCGACCAACACGCGTCCACCTGCCTGTTCGCGCAGGATGTTACCGAGCAGGTTACCAAAGAGTTTTACGCGCGAGCGCAGCGCTTTATCACTGTCATTAGCCATGATGTTTTAAACTTTATTCGCTGTAGAAAGCCTCGAAAGGCAGTTTACGAGTTAAATTGAGCGCGTATTATACCTGAATATTGTTGTTCTCCCGTGATTCTATGGTTTTCTTATATAAATCAATGTATTGCCGGGCTGTTTTTCGCCAGCTAAAGTCTTGTTGCATGCCGTTAATGGCGACTTTTTTCCACTCTTTGGGGTGTTCAAGGTAATAGGTGATGGCGCGGTTGAGGGTTGAGAGGAGGGTGGTAGCGTCCGTTAAATCCAGCAGAAAGCCACTGGCGGTGTTGTTTGCGATGGAATCCTCGCAAGTATCAGTAACACTGTCGGCGAGCGCGCTGCCGTTATTCACCACGGGCAGGGTGCCGTAGCGCAGTGCTAGACGTGCGCGCGAAGCGCAGGGGTCGAGCCGTGACAGAGCGAGGTAGATATCCGCACCACCAATAATCAAGTGGCTGAGGCGGTTGTCTTCTCGGATATGGGCAGCGATCTGCTCCGAGTTATTGAGGCAGATCTCCCGTAGCGGTGCGACGTATTCCATCTCGCCTCTGCCCAGCAGGATGAGCTGCACATTTTGCTGTAACAGGCTGGGGATGATCTTTAGCAACAGGTCAGTGCCCTCTATTGTACTTAGGTCGCCGATGATACCGATCAGGCAGCAGTTTTCTCGCGGTGGCAAGTTGAATTCGCGCTGCAGTGCGAGTTTGCTGAGAACCTTGTCGTCCAAGGTATGGCTGTTGTAACTGCGCGGCAGACGTTTGTCTTTGGCGGGGTTCCACTGCTGGTAATTGATGCCGTTCAGAATCCCCCAAAGCGGTGTTTGACGCTGCTGCATCACTGCTTCAAGCCCATTGCTGAGAGGTGGGGTTGAGATTTCACGCGCATAGGTGGGGCTGGTGGTGCTGATATTGTCAGCATAGCGTAGCGCTGCTCGGGTAAAGCAGACCTGCCCATCTTTAACGATAGCGTCATCTGACATCAGCGCAGGAGGCAGCCCCCACTGGCTCAGCGTTTCGAGCGCTACGCACTCCTGTGTGCCGGGCTGATGGAGCGTGAAAAGTGTCGCTATCGGCTTATCTTGATGTGCCAACAGCGCGGGAACTAAGCCTGTCTGCCAGCCATTACAATGTACCAATTGTGGCATCCAATCGAGCGCAGCCTCCCCTTGGGCGATGGCGGTGACCACTTGGCAGAAATGGGCAAAGTGCTTGTTATGAGCCGTGCTTATGGTCTCGCCCACTTTGCTGTTAGGGTCAGGGAACCCCGGGATCTCTGCCAGCAAAAGTTTCACTGAACTGCCGGGCAGCTTGCTTTCCGACAGGCGAACAGGGGCTTCAATCCCGTTGATCTTGAGCTCAGCACGCAGCGTGCTGTTGCCCACAGCTTCGAGTAACTTGTGATAAGCGGGTGCCACTACATAGATGTGACGCCTCAATGTCTTGATCGCAGGCGGCAGCTGCATCGTCATCTCAGTGACCTGGCTGAGTGGTTGGTGCGGTGCTATCTCGCTGGTCGCAAAGAGGACATTATGGATATTCATGCGGTATAGTGAGGCCTGTAATCTATGTGCTTGGTCTGATGGATTCAGTTTCTGGTTCTGTTATTGGGTCATTTCGATGCCAACTTATTAAAGGCTATCGGTATTTTTTGCTGAGCATTTAGAAAAAATATGGAATTAAGAAGGAATTATTGATGAGATTTGCTCTAATTGGCCTGTTGGGTATGGCCGACAGCATGGCGCGCAGGTTGCGCCAGCAAGATGTTGAAGTGGTGGGGTGTGACGAGGACGCCGCTCGCGGCAAGCAGTTAGCGCAAGAGACAGGGCTGGTGGCCACTTCATCCGTTGTCGCCGCACTGAGGAAGCTGCCGGGCGATTCACCCAAAATTGTCTGGTTGATGTTGCCTGATGCTGCAGTGGATAAAGAGATCAAAAACCTGCTCAACCGCCTTTCGTTTGGCGATATTGTGGTGGATGGTGGTTACGCTAACTATAGAGACAGCCAGCGTCGCGGTGCGCTGCTTTCACAAAGTGGCATTGGTTTTATCGACGCGGGTATTTCGGAGAGCGGCCGCGGCGTAACGCAGGGGTTTTGCATCACGGTGGGTGGCGAGCGCGACCACGTTAAGGTCGTCACACCGCTCTTTGAGGCGTTGGCGGCAGAGGAAGGCAGCGCTTGGTCTCACGTCGGGGTTGTCGGTGCGGGTCATTTTGCCAGAATGGTGCACAGCGGCATTGAATCAAGCGTACGCCAAGCCTTTAGTGAGGGGCTGGCGCTGCTGCAAGGCAAAACAAATATCACTTTTGACCTTGAGCAAGTTGCGCAAACTTGGTCGCAAGGGTCTGCGCTTGCGGGCGTGGTTTTGAACGACCAAGTGGCCAAGCAGGGCGCAGATGCTGCGACTGATGCGCGAGCTGTTAATCTCGATGAACTTCGTTGGGCGACGATTGAAGCGGTTGATCAGAGCGTCTCTGTGCCGGCCATCTCCGCAGAGTTACAGCGTGTTTTAGGCGCAAGATGCCGTTAGTGCTTCCCTGTTGAGCCTCGAATAAGTGAATGCAACAGTGCTGCGCGCTTGATGGGCGTGGCGGTGCATTGATTAATATATAGGTATAGTTTTATCTGATGATGCGCTATTGTTGTCAATTAAAACTATAGTTAAATGTTATTTAGCCGATGGCTACCAAGGACAGTAACTGGGGTTCATTAAGATATTGAAAATATTATGGTTATGACAGGCGCATCGGTTCTTGACGCGATCCTGATACTGCTGGCAGTGGCGGTTATTGCGGTCGCAGCATTTCGCAAACTCAATTTGCCACCCATCCTTGCTTATCTGTTTGTCGGCATGCTGGTTGGGCCTTATGCACTTAACTGGATACCCGAGAGCGAAGGCACACGCTTTCTTGCTGAATTCGGCGTGGTTTTTCTGCTGTTCACCATTGGTCTGGAATTTTCGCTCCCTCAGTTAGTGGCGATGCGCCGTGAGGTGCTGGGGTTAGGGGGTGGGCAGGTGGCACTGACCGCACTGGCGGCGGGCGTTGTGGCTTGGCTTCTGGGGATGCCGCTGACCGCAGCAGTCGTGATTGGCGGCGTGTTGGCCATGTCTTCAACCGCGATCGTGATTAAACAGCTGACCGAGCAGTTAGAGGTCAGCTCGCGTCACGGCCGCCTTTCAGTGGGCGTACTGCTGTTTCAAGATGTTGCGGTGATCCCTTTCCTGATCCTGATTCCAGTATTGGCGAGTGGTTCAGAAGCCTCTATCACCATGGAGTTGGGAACAGCGCTGCTTAAGGGTGTTTTTGTGATTGGTGCCATGTTGGCTGTTGGCCATTGGCTACTGCGCCCACTCTTTCACATGATTGCGGCGCAGCGTTCATCAGAGCTGTTTACCCTAGCGGCACTGCTGTTTGCACTGGCTGCCGCGTGGTTAACACACCTATTCGGCCTCTCTTTTGCACTGGGTGCCTTTATCGCTGGGATGTTACTGGGCGAGACTGAATTTCGCCATCAAGTAGAAGCGGATATTCGCCCTTTTCGTGACGTGTTGCTGGGGCTCTTTTTTATCACCATCGGCATGTTGCTTGACCTCAGCGCACTGCCTGAGATTATTCACTGGGTGCTGCTACTGGTGGTGGCCATTATTGTTTTCAAGGTGGTATTGATTGCAGCTTTGAGCCGGCTTTTGGGCGCCACAAAAGGGGTGGCGTTGCGTACCGGCATCGTACTGGCGCAGGGAGGCGAATTTGGCTTGGCGTTGCTGACACTGGCTCTGACCGAAGGGACATTGGAGCCGGAGGCGAGCCAAGTGGTATTGGCGGCAATCATTATCACCATGCTGTTAACCCCGTTCCTGATCGCCTCTAACGGCGTGATCGCTAAACGGTTTTATGCCGATAGCTATGTGAAAAACCGTGAAGATCAAGCCAATGAGATGGAGAGCCACGCCGAACGCCTTGATCAGCATGTGGTGATCTGTGGTTATGGCCGTATTGGGCAGAATGTTGCCCGATTTTTAGATCAGGAAGATTTTAACTACATCGCACTCGATCTCGACCCGGTGCGAGTGCGTGATGCGCGTGCCGCAGGTGAACAGGTCTTTTATGGCGATTCCACCCACATCGAGAACCTAGGAGCGGCAGGCATTGGACGCGCCAAGGTGCTGGTCATCAGCTTTGATGATACTGCCGGCACGATGAAAATTCTTGAACAGGTCAAGCGGCTCTGGCCTGACCTGCCGGTGCTGGTGCGTACTCGTGACGATGCCAACCTCGACAGCTTGCAGCAGGCTGGGGCGACCGAAGTGGTGCCAGAGACACTGGAAGCGAGCCTG
>JALSHQ010000231.1 GCA_026982145.1 Gammaproteobacteria bacterium
ATGTTAGTGGCACGGCGCGTTTATCCGCAGGCGGAGAACCACAAGCTTGGCACTTTGGTGGCGTATGCCAATATTCCCAATGATGGCACCTTTCACCGTGCCTTAGCCGATGCGCAGATGACAGCGCAACTGTGGCTTAAGATGGTTGATCACCTTCGGGATGAACACCGGATTGAGCATGTACCCTTTTCACTCATGCAAAAGCTTTCCGCGACACCGAAAAACAGGGTGAAACGGCTCTTACAAAATTACGTACCCAAACAACCTGTCCGTTGTTGAATCTAGGCTCTCTCAAACCGCCCCTTACTCGCGGTTTTAATTATTCCCGCTAGCAAATCGCAGCTCCGCAACGGCGCTAGTCCGGCCAAACACGACTTGTTGAGATGAAGTGAGATTGAGGCTCTGCTTGCTTTGCGGCTGGCGCCGCTGGTTTTTTTACCGAGGGTATGGCAGGGCTCGTTTGCTCGGCCTGTTGCTTCTGCTGTACTTTAGCCTGACGTACGCTGTTGGCTAGTTTAGATCCCACTTGTTTATTTGCACTCATAACAACTCCTCTATAATGGCACTAATTTCTTGAGCCGCAGGCTCCGCTCTTTTACCCATACAGAACACACTGGTACCCTCAAGTGCGGCGTTGCGATAGATCGCCCGGCGGCGTAGATGGTTATCCAGCGCCGGAATATCGAATTCAGACAGGGCTTGCTGCATACCGCGAGAGATAGCAGAGCGCGGCTCTAGCTGGTTGATGATCATGTATGCGCGAAAGTTGAGCCGGCTCATTTTAATCTGCTCGATGGTGTTGGCCAAACGGACACTCGCCCAGAGGTCAACCGGCGAAGGCAGGGTGGGGATGAGCACAATATCTGAGGTCATCATCGACTGGCGGGTGTTATCGGTTTCGAGAGTCGGGGGGCAGTCAATCACGATGTGTTGATAGTCCTCCCTGAAGCGGTTGATTTCTCGCCCGAGGTTACCTGCAACCGCAATCACAGAAACAGGAAATGGCTTATCATCCGGCGCTACTCCTGCCCACTGCCCTGCAGAGCCTTGGGGGTCTGCATCAATGACAAGTGTGCGCCCGCGCTGCGCTAGGCCGGCTGCAAAATTCATCGCCAAGGTGGTTTTGCCGGTGCCGCCTTTTTGATTGGTGATCGAAAAAACTGTTGCTGACATGTTGTAGATCCGTTCTTAAACCCAAGGGTTTTTTAAGGCATATGTTTAAAATAGTGAGGCATATACGGTGAGACGAATGCCCAATAAAATCGATATGATGCCTAGTACCGCTACGATAGCGGTCTGGTGTTTTTTTAGCAAGCACCTCAAGGGTAAGCCCGCCTTATGACGCGGTTGACTGAACAAGGTAAAGCCGCCAGTGTGGCTTATGGCCGAGTTTCATATTGAATAAGACAACCATGTGGGTACCACTGAAAAGTGGGTATCAGCCGTGACTAGACCAGCGTTTGGTCAAGTCACGGCCACCCAAAAAGCTAAGCGCTTTCTATTACTGTTCGGTCGGCTGCACAATCACCGGTGAACGTTGCGAGACCACGCCCTTATTACCGAAACCAACAACATCATCATAACCATCGTTGTTGTAATCACCTGTCAAACGATTGTTATAATAGGTTGTACTCGTATACACAGGTGGGCTAAGTGGTGGATATGTTACGACTGTCTCAACTTCCTGCCAGTTAGATTCGAGGTTAATACTGTTAGACAAAGTCGCAGTGCTTGAGGCAAAGTTTTCCTGCCCTTTAGGTAGCTGGTTCAATGACGCTATCGTACTATCCGTGAAACCGACAATATCCTGATAACCATCACCGTTAACATCTGCCAGATACCGAAGGTGCTGACCCACCCGCCACCCTGCATTGTAGGTATAGGTTGAAGACCAGACCTTGAATGCGCCGAAATTGATGCTACTGCCTATACTTTCATTAAGTGAGACATAAACAGCGCCAGCACCAAAACCGACCAGATCGGGTAAGCCATCATTACTCACATCTTCAAGAAAAATCAGGTGATTGTTGGGTCTCCAGCCCTGCGCCGGGGTAAAGCAGGGTTCACTGGAGGTACAGATTTCAGCAATAGCTGAAAAAGAACCATCCAGCTGGCCGAGCGAGTAAAACATTCGCGAACCACCTGATAGCAACAGATCGGCTCGACCATCGCCATTAATATCACCCAGCATACGAAAAGAGTTGCTGTTGTTATTGTCCGCATCCGTAGCGGTAAACGCGGTGCCATAACTCTGCTCAAGGGTCTCTACCGCGCCTGCATCCATGGTCACCAGCTCGGTAGAACCCGGCCCTAAATTGCGCAAGACATAGACCGCGCCCCCGCCCGCGCCAACAAGATCAAGCAGGCCATTGCCGTCAACATCCGCCATGCCACGAAAATGCAGCGCAGGATCCCAACCGGTGCTGGCGGTAAAAAGACCCGCGAGACCCGTGTTCAGTGGCTCGTTTGTTGCGTTATTACCAGAGTCACCGCAGGCCGCCGCTGCTTTGAGCGTGCCGTCACCGCAGTTTTTGCTCCAGACCACGGCGCTCTGCCCAATGCCAACCACGTCGGTCAAACCATCACCGTCATAATCGACTAGGTATCGAGGGTGATTGTGTTTATCCCAGCCGCCGCCAAGCGCACTGCTGCCATATAAATCAGTTGTCCATGCCCTAGCAGAGTCAAATGAACTGGCATTACCCCAAGTAGCAACCACAACACCATTCTTACCA
>JALSHQ010000232.1 GCA_026982145.1 Gammaproteobacteria bacterium
TAGCAATATTCATTTAATTGGGCAGGCCATTCCTCACTGGCCACGCATTGTTGAAATGGCCTGCACTGCAGCCAGCAAGGTTCCCCTAAAGTACCTTGGCATTGACATCTCAGTCTCTAATCATGGCCCGGTATTGCTGGAGATCAATGTGCGCCCCGGCCTTCAGATACAGAACGCCAACCAACAGGGTATGCGAGCACTGCTAGAAGCCATTAGGGCTGAGGAAAACATACGATGAAAGCGAAGTTCTCCACCCTGATGCGTGAAAGCTTTATCCCGGTCACTTTGGTGATTGTGTTGATCTTTCTGCTACTGCTTTATGTGCAATATAAATCTTCTATCGATGCTGAGCAGATTACGCTGATCGAAATTGAAGCCAGCATCCCCACATCCAATCTCGACGGGGTACTAGAAGAGGCGGGGACAGAGCTCGGCAAGCTAATCAATACCAACCGCACCGACGACCCGCTCTACCTAGAGGCGCAAGCGCTTGTTAACAGCGGAAAACTCGCGGAGGCAGAAACGCTTTACCTGCAGCGCCTCAGCCAGAAAAAAAGCTCCGAAATCTTAAATGACCTTGGTGTGCTCTATTACAAAATGGGCGAAATCAGGCGCGCGCTGATTTACCTCGACCAGGCAATCGATACCTCCCCCATTTACGCCAGTGCCTATTTCAACCGTGGCGTCATTCACTCTGCCAGCGGAGACTATGCACTTGCCATTACTGACTACCGACAACTGTTAAAAAAAATCAGCGGCCATTTTGAGGCGCAGTACAACATCGGCATCGCCTACCTTCGGCTGGATGACTACACTAAAGCCGCTGAGGCGTTTTCGCGTGCTAGCCAGCTCGCGGGTGGATCGCGCAAAGCAAGAGCGCTGTATAACAAAGGGATTTCACTACGTGCTATCGACAAACATAGCAGTGAAGCAAAAAAGGCTTTTGAGACAGCGATTCGCTTAAAACCTGATTATTTAGGCGCCCGGGTGGCACTTGCATCACTCTACCCCAACACAGAGAAAGGGCATGCACTTGCACTGGAAGAACTCAATAAAGTGCTCAATCTAAAACCTGGCTACGCCCGCGCTCACTTTCACAAAGGGCTTATCTTCAGCGCACAAAACAAAACAAAACTAGCCATTAACGCGTATCAAAAAGCGATCCAATTTAGCCCCGAGTATGGCAAAGCGCGCTATAACCTTGGACTACTGATGCTTTCAGAAGAGAAATGGAATGAAGCACAGAAACAGTTCGAGTCAGTATTGAAACGCAACCCTACCCATGTGCGTAGTATTTTCAACCTTGGTAGGGCCGCATATGGCCAGAAAAAATATGATTTCGCGTTACAGCAGTACTATAACGCGATCTATCTTCTCAAAGGTGACTACCCTGAGGCGTATCTGAATATCGGGTTGGTGCACGCTGCCAGAGAAGAGTATGAGCTTTCATCGCAAGCTTACAACGAGGCGATTCGTATCAACCCCAATTACCGGGAAGCGTGGTTCAATCTCGGTATTAACCACATGCGGCAAAAACAGCACCCTGAAGCCCTCAACGCATTCAATACCGCACTTAAGCTTGCGCCCCACTATTACCAAGCATGGTTCAACCTTGGCATTATCTACACTCGATTAGGGCAAAACAGTGAGGCAATTAAGGCCTATCAGCAAGCGATAAAAATCAAACCCGATTACCCTACGGCAAGTATTAATCTCGCTATTCGTTACAACAAAGCTGGTCGTTATGACGAAGCGATTGCACTTTATAAAAAAGTGATCGAACGCGACAGCAGCTACGCCAGAGCATGGTTCAATCTTGGCCTCACATACAATAAAACCGCCGATTATAGCGCCGCTGAAGAGAGCTTTCGCCACCTGATTGAAATCGATCCAACCGATACCCGAGCACTTCGCTTGCTAGCAAAGGCGCTGCTTAAGCAGGAAAAAATCGAAGAAGGCATTCAATTGCTAAAAGAGGCGGTTGACTCTGAACCGAGTAATGCACGCCTGCATCGCGAGCTTGGGCGCGCACTACGAAAAGGCGGCTACAAAAAAGAGGCGCGTGCTGAGTTTGCTAAAAGCAGGCGGCTAACAAATCAAAAATCATTAGAAAAAACGGCAACACCATTAATCAAACCCGAGTAAGGAGACGACCATGAACAGAGTAAAACAGACGCTGCTGACCTGCACCATACTATCTCTAAGCATTGCGCCGGCGGTGCATGCAGAGAAAATTGTCATCGACCATAGTGCCAGTGTTGCTGTTGGCTACAATAGCAATGTGTATCGCTCACCTGATGGCACTTATATTGATTGGGGGCAGGCGACAGACCCGGTAGTCAACCCTAATGTTCAATCCGGCTTCTTTGTGCCGCTCAAATATAATCTCACAGGAAGCTATGCGCTTGATGATAGGCATGCCCTTAAAAGTGAGCTAAACGTTAGAGGGAAATTCTATCTCGGCTCAGACCTCAGCAATGCAAATCAGACAAAATACAAACTCGCTTTCGGTGCCTCACGTACGCTTACGGGTAAAAAGCGACGTATTAGCACTATCGAAGGGGGGGTGTTTACCAATGCTGTGAATAAAACCTACTACGACCGAGATACCGGGCTTGAAAAAACAGCCGGCATTACTGATGTTGCTGACCGTTACTCCTACCGCGGGAATGGGCTGCAGGTAATGTATAAAAATAAAACCAGCAAAATTTTCCAATATGGGGGGGGGATT
>JALSHQ010000233.1 GCA_026982145.1 Gammaproteobacteria bacterium
GATGCGACCCAGCATCAGGGGTTTTTCACCATATCATAGAGGCGAATGTCGCGCGATGCCTCCATTACCAGCGCATAACTGAAGCGATCGAGCGTGCGCACTACCATCATGATCCCTGCGCGTTCATCAGGCAACTGCACCTTTTTGCGTGTGATGGGGTCGCGTACCTGCGCACCGTGTTGAAGAACGGCGAGGATATTACCGACTTTTAGACCATGACTTGTGCCGAGATTAACAACGGCAATCTGAAATTGCGAGACGCGTGTAATCCCTTCTGGCACAGAGATGATCTGCCCTGAGACTTGCTGCTCGGGCGCTTTGGGTTTGAAATTTTGGCTGATCCCCTGGCGGCGGCTGGGGATCAAGCGGTCACCCACCAGCACCTCGCGGGAGGAGTGTTTGATGCGCAGCGTGGCGGGGTCTCCAAACGCTTCGACTCTGGCGGTGGCGAGTTTAATCGCTTCGTAACCCAGAATTTCTTTTTTGCGCTCGGGGTCATTGTAATAAGGCCTGCCGGGGCGGACGATGTCAAAATCAGAATAAGTGTTAGGAATGCCGCGCACATAAACTTTGTGTGCCGTACCGCTAATCAGGCGCCCCTCTTCACTGGCGGCGATATAAGCGGCGTGCTTGACCTCGTCGGGGGTCATCACGGTGGGGTGATCTAGAAACTGGCGAATCGCATCATACGGGATCGTAGGGATGGCGTGATCCAGTTTAGACGCGCGCGGGTAAGGGGAGAGGATCACGGTATTGGAGTTGTGATCGCCGCCGCGTTTCATCTTCAACACAGGTCGACCATCGACATAACTGAGAAAAATGAGATCACCGGGGTAGATGAGGTGGGGGTTTTCAATCTCAGGATTGACTTCCCAGATTTCAGGCCAGCGCCATGGGTCTTGCAGAAATTTTGCAGAGATATCCCATAACGTGTCGCCTTTAACGACGGTGTGGCTTTCAGGGTGCCCCTCTTTGAGGGTGACTGTGTCAGCAAATGCCGCCATTGATGGCAGAAATAGAGCCGCAACGAGCAGGCCGGGTAACAAGAATCCTTTAAACATGAATGCCTCTTTCGTCATAATGGCCATTGTGATGGCAACACCCTGTTTTCGACCGAGTTTAGCGAAAACCTTAATGCGCGCCAATATATGGCATGAATGGGGTGAAATTCGGTATCATCACGCCCTTCAATCATTTTAAAACCGATGCTATTTCATAGGTTAACGGACAATTCATGGCACTTCTTCACATTTTACGTTACCCCGACCCAGGTTTACGGCTTATTTCTGCACCGGTCGCTACCGTGGACGGCGAAGTTCGGCAGCTCATTGATGATATGTTAGAGACGATGTATGCCGCGCCGGGTGTCGGCCTTGCCGCACCCCAAGTGAGTGTTGCCCAGCGGATCATTGTGGTTGATATCTCTCCTAAAGGGGATGCGCCACTCTGCCTGATTAACCCGGAGATCACCTCCCTGACGGGGGGTGTGGTGATGGAAGAGGGGTGCCTCTCCGTGCCGGGTTTACATGAAAATGTGGAGCGAGCTGAGCAGATCAAGGTGCAGGCGCTGGGGTGTGACGGCGTGCCGTTTGAGCTGGAGGCCGAGGGGCTACTGGCCGTCTGCATTCAACATGAAGTTGATCACCTTGAGGGCAAGTTGTTTGTCGATTATCTGAGTGAGCTCAAACGTAACCGTATTCAGAAGAAAATGGAAAAGCAGCGCCGTTTTTCGATGTGATTTGAAAAGCAGGCTGATTTGACGGTTTAGGAGAGAGAAAGGGTTGAAACCACTGAAAATTATTTTTGCCGGCACACCAGAGTTTGCTGCTGTCGCTTTGCGCGCCCTGCTGGCCTCAAAACATGATGTTTGTGCTGTTTATACGCAGCCAGACCGCCCTGCCGGGCGTGGCCGCAAGTTAACCGCCAGTGCGGTCAAGCAGGAAGCACTGGCGCACCATGTGGCTGTTTTTCAGCCGCAGAGCCTGCGTGATGCTAAGGTGCAGGCGCAATTAAAGGCGTTGGATGCCGATGTGATGGTCGTGGTCGCCTACGGTTTGATTCTACCCATTGAGGTGCTGCAGGCGCCGGGTCACGGCTGCATTAATATCCATGCTTCACTTTTGCCACGTTGGCGCGGCGCGGCACCGATTCAGCGCGCCATCATGGCAGGGGACCGCGAGAGTGGCGTGACCATTATTCAAATGGATAAAGGACTCGATACGGGCGCAATGTTGGTGCGGCGTCCGTGCGCCATTGCAGAAGGTGAGCGTGCGGGTCAACTGCACGACCGTCTCGCCTCATTGGGCGCAGAAGCCGTGCTAAGCGCGCTGGAGCAGATCAGTGACGGCACTGCTCACGGCACCGAACAGGATGAGGCGCTGGCTTGCTACGCCCATAAAATAGATAAAAAAGAGGCGCGGGTCGATTGGCACCGGTCGGCGCTTGAAATTCGTCGCCAAGTGAACGCCTTTAACCCTTGGCCGGTGGCTTACACCCTGCTGCCCGATGGTCAGCGGCTGCGTATTTGGGCGGCCGAATCGCTACCGGGAACCCGTGATTTTCAGCCCGGCAGTGTGGTTGAGGCGAATCAAGCGGGCATCGATATTGCGACCGGTGATGGCGTGTTGCGGCTGCTGCAAGTGCAGCTGCCGGGTGGACGCCAGATGAGCAGTGGTGATTTCCTAAACGCTTCAGCGCTTCAGCGTGGCACGCAGTTGGGTGAGTAAG
>JALSHQ010000234.1 GCA_026982145.1 Gammaproteobacteria bacterium
CATCCGGCAGGTGCTGCTTAATGGCGTTACCGACCAGATTAAGCAGCACCTGCCGGATGCGCCCCGCATCACCGATCAGATGCCAAGGGCAGTCAAGGGCTAGATCAGTGGTGAATGTGAGCCCTTTTTCGGCGGCTTGTGGCGATAACAGTACGTGGATGGCGTTGATCAGGCTGCATAGATTAAACGGTTCCGATTTAATGCTTAAATGGCCATTTTCCACTTTGGTGAGATCCAGAATATCGTCAATGATTGTTAGCAGTGAATGGCCTGAATCATTAATGATGTCGAGTTGTTCCCGTTGGTCGCTGCTGAGATCACCATCACGCATCAATCCAACCATGCCGATCACCCCATTTAAAGGGGTGCGAAGTTCATGGCTCATCATCGCCAGAAACTCACTCTTTGCTTTGAGTGCCACTTCGGCTTGCTCTCGCGCTTTAATCAATACCTGCTCATTTTGTTTACGCTCGGTGATGTCTCGCACAATGCCGATGAACTGCTTTTCACCATTGACTTCAATTTCGCTAATGCCAAGGTCGATGGGGAAAATCGTCCCATCTTTTTTTAACCCCAGCACTTCACGCCCGATACCGATAATCTTTGCGCTGCCAGTGGCGTTATAGTCGCTAACGTAGCGGTCATGAGCCGTGCTATCACTGGTGGGCATGAGTAGGTTAATCTTTTTGCTGATGAGTTCATTTTCTTGATAGCCGAAGGTTTGATTAATTTTGGCATTACAAGAGAGGATCACCCCGCGGCTATCGATAGTGATGATGCCATCGACGATGTTTTTAATGACAGATTTATAGCGCGCTTCGCTCTCTTTTGCAGCTCGTAGTGACGCTTCCAACGCCTGCTGTGAGTGGAGCAACGAAGTACGCATCAGCTTAAATGAGGCGGTTAAACGCCCAATTTCATCACTGCTTTCATGGGGGGAGAGGTCAACTTCAAAGTTCCCTTTTTCCAGCGCTGTCACCGCGCGTTGCAGCCGCACCAGCGGTCGGCGATATACAAGCTCTTGCAGCAGATAAATGGATGCCATGATAAATATAAAAAGTAGCAGCAAGCTGTAATTGAGTTTATTAATAAGGGCGTGGCTTTCTCCTAATTCGGACTTGCAATCGGCGCTGAGCTTTAGCGTGGCGATGAGCTGCCCATCGGAGCGAATAGGCTGTACGAGGAGCGTCGCTGAAGCAGGCCTGGGAAAGAGAGCCGTTTTTGAGAAGAGCTCACGGCCATCACTATCTTCAAGTGTGAGTGAATACCAGCTCTGCTGGTGGAGTGCCATCTGTTGCGTCAGGGTGCTCCGAATTGTCTCTAAGTTATTGGCGAGTAGCGAGTGAGAGATGCTTGTTTCGAGCGACTGTAGTACATGTTTGTTGCCATCCAATATCAGTGCTCGCTGGTGTTCGAGCAGCATTGGCTCCCAGTGCTTGAATAGGAAAAGGGCAAAGGCGGCCAGCGAAATAACCGTAGGTAAAAGTATTTTTCCACGCAGTTTCATCTGATCACACCCATGAGGATAACTGGATGTAATATAGCGGGATGGCTGTAGTCGCTGCCACGCGGTAATGGGCGCTGCCCAGTTTCATCACTTCCCTATGCTCATCTATTGACATTATGACTCTTAATCAATGCTTATCATCTATTTTCTTATCGGCGATGGTGAACACAGCTTAAATCTTTATTTTAAATATAGGTAATAGAATATCGGGAAAGTTTTATATTTAAATCATGATGATAAGGTTCTTTCAAGAGGTGTCTTTTGCACTTGGCAACCTTAGGCAGGCTGCGTGTCAGTTATATTCAGTAACTAATTTTTACCACGCAAAAGCAGTGTTTCCCGCTGGGCGTTACCACCTCAATTTCATCATCGAGCCCTTTTTTCAGTAATGCTTTGGCGAGCGGTGAGTCGATGCTGATAAACCCTTGCGTGTGGTCTGTCTCATCGGCACCGACAATGCGATAGGTCACCTCACTGCCATCTTCTTTTTCAAGTGAGGCCCATGCTCCAAAGAAGATGCGATCCCACACTAATGGTTTGTCGCGTACCACTTTGAAGTTAGGCAGCCGTTTTTGCAGATAACGAATGCGCCGGTCGATGCCGCGCAGCTCTTTTTTACGGTAGATATACTCCGCATTTTCAGAACGATCGCCCTCGGCGGCTGCGTCAGATAGCGCCTGCACCACCGCCTTGCGGCGTTGCCATAACATCTTCAATTCATCGTCGAGCGTGGCGTAGCCTTCGGCGGTGATGTAAGGGGAAGAGAGTGGTTGTGGTGGGCGATAGCGTGACATGCGTTTCCCTTGTCGCGAGGGTGGGTTTGCTCTCTTATGTTGTACTGTCGAGCAGGCCGAGGATACCGTCAAGCCCACAATAGTTAAGGGCGACATCAGCTTGTGCCTGTACGGTTGGTTTAGCGTGATAGGCGATACTTAACCCCGCCGGCTTCATCATCTTCAGGTCATTGGCGCCGTCACCCATGGCGACGGCTTGGTGGAGCCCGATGCCGAGTTCATCGCACAGTTTGCGGAGAAAGGCCGCTTTTGCCTCTGCGCCTACGATGCTGCCGGTTACGCTGCCGGTGAGCTTGCCATCGGCTTCTTCGAGTTGATTGGCGTGGGTGTAGTCGAGCTGGCAGCGTCTCTCGAGGCGATGGGTGAAGAAGGTGAAGCCGCCAGAGACCAGTGCGATTTTGATCCCTT
>JALSHQ010000235.1 GCA_026982145.1 Gammaproteobacteria bacterium
CTTTAATTATCCAACTTTTGATTTATTGATGTTCCCTTGATGTAGTAATGACCTTTAGTTGATCAAGCCTTCATTACACTGCTCACATGATAAAGGCAGTTAAACAGGTCGTTCGGTTTTCTAGGGGTATTTTCCTTATACAGCAGATGCGCTTTGCCTTGATGGGTGGTCTAGCCACGGTACTTCACTGGCTAGTGATGGCACTCATGGTAAATATAGGCAATACCCCTATCATCGCCACCGCCACCGGCGCATTGATAGGCGCAATGGCTAATTATGTTCTGCAACACAGCGTTACTTTTAAAACCAACGAATCTCACGCTTCTGTGGTGCCACGTTACATTTCGGTTTTCATGATGACGTGGGTCGCTAACCTATTAATTTTTTCACTACTCCATCATACCTCGCGGCTAACGCCAATGTACGCACAGGGCATAACGACATTGGCAGTGGCATCGATGAGTTACGTTTTATACAAACGCGTTGTCTTCAACGAACACCCACCACAATCTGTTTAGCGTGATGCGACGGCAGAGTTCAAAAAGGAGAAATATGATGAACTATTGGATGCGTAAACGATGGCTTTTATTGATCACTTGCACGCCCGCCTTTGGGTTACCCACTGTCGTGTCTGCCGATGCTGTCGGCACCACGCGTGCGGGGGATACTGAAAGCGATGTTGAAATTGAATTTTTTAGTGTTGGCGATTCGAAGTCAAATATCGGAGATGCTCAAATGGGCACCTCCGGCATAAGAATTGAAACTCAATACGAGAAGAATGATAAGGTTTTCTCTTTTAACTATGAGCGCTGGAACTACACTTGGAATAACCCGGAAGCACTCCCCTTTTTAAGTACGACTGCTTCGCCGTGGAGTACATTCAATACATTTCAGTTTGGATTTGCTTATGAACAAGAGTTCGCCAACCAGTGGGAGTTATTTTACTATATTGAGGCCGAGTCTTCTTTTGAAAAAGAGACCTCTGCATCTCGTGAATATGAAGCAGGCATCGACTTCACATATGAACCATCAAAGAACTGGGCTTTCACATTAAATACTAATCTTGAATATCTGGATGGTGATCCAGAAGGGGTTGAGCTTGGTGTAGATCTGGAAATCGAGTGGAACCATAAAGCAAAAGAGGGCTGGTCAGGTGAGTTTGAGGTCAGCAGTGAATTCCCAGAGACAACGCTTCGGTATCATTTCAATAGGGCATTTTCCACTGCTGTTTTTTATAATGAAAGCGGCACCAATACGATTAGGCTTTCTGATAGCAGCCCTATACCCGGTATGCAAGGTGGATACCTTGAGGATCAATATAACGCCCTTGGAATTAAACTTAATTTTGAAGTAGTCCCTGAAAATTATTTGTCTTTTTCATTACAACAAAATAGTGGAAGGCAACTTAGCTTGACCGACAAAACAGGAAGAGTAGAGGAGGTTCTTTATGACTTCGGTGATTCTGTTGAATTCTCAATCCAATACTCAAGCAATTTTTAATTGCCTGAATTTTAACAATGAATTCTCCTACACATAAAAGGATTGCCTTGCATGATTGTTAATCACCAGCGGTTTAATAAGCGTAGTCATCATCAATCAATGTTGAGCATCATCATCCCGGTATTTAATGAACGTGAAGTTTTACCACTCTGCCTACAGCGATTAACGGTTATTTCAAAGCAGCTTGATGCAACGATAGAGCTGGTTTTCATTGATGACGGCAGTTGCGATGGAAGTGCGGAATACCTAAGTAAGCAGAGCATACCGGGTGTTTCGCTTCGGGTCATCCGGCTCAGTCGAAATTTTGGTAAAGAAGCCGCGCTCACAGCTGGGCTAGATTATGCCAAGGGGGACGCCGTTGTGATTCTTGATGCCGATTTGCAAGATCCACCGGAGCTGATTCCTGAAATGCTAAAGCAGTGGAATCAAGGCGCTGATGTTGTGTTGATGCAGCGCAGTTCACGCGCTGGAGAGAATTGGTTTAAGCGCAGCTCTGCCCACCTTTTTTATCGCCTGCTGCTGCGCCTTAGCCGCTCTCAGATCCCCATCGATACCGGAGATTTCAGATTAATGAGCAGACGCGCCGTTGAAGCCTTGAAGAAATTGCCGGAGAGAAATCGATTTATGAAGGGGCTCTTTGCCTGGGTCGGCATGCCAACGGTCGTCATCAAATATGATCGTGAGCCACGCGCGGCAGGCACGAGTAAATGGGATAGCCTCGGGTTATTACAACTCGCGCTGGAGGGCATCACCTCTTTTTCAACCAGCCCACTCCGCTGGGCCATGGGGGTAGGTCTATTGGCTGCACTCGCCGGTGGCACATTTGGCCTCTGGATCGCCTTCAAAGCGGCCGTTTTGGGAGACCCCGTCCATGGCTACCCCTCACTCATCTCTGTCATTACCTTTATTGGTGGCATTCAACTGGTGGCCGTCGGCATTGTCGGCGAGTATGTCGGAAAAACATACATTGAATCGAAACAGCGACCCCATTACCTCGTTCAGGACGAAACAGAAACAGAAACAGAAACAGATGATGTCACACAGATTAATGCGAGAAACCACGTTGATTATCATGCTCAAACGCTTTGATCTTCTTTTCTGGGTGTTAGCCGCAATTCTGCTCAGCCGGTTGCTTTCCATGACCTTGATGCCGATGGTCGGCACCACTGAGGCTAGGTATAGCGAAATCGCACGCATCAT
>JALSHQ010000236.1 GCA_026982145.1 Gammaproteobacteria bacterium
ACCACTCACCGCCCATCGCCGCGAGGGCAGTGGTGATGTCTGGGTTAGTGGTGCCGCCAGACATTGCCACAATGGCAGCAGCGATGCCTGCCGGGGTGGCCTCATCAAAGTAGTTCAGGCGCACGTCTAGATCATTACCGACCTCACCTGAATGTTTAGCCGTAAGCGTCACCACGCCCAGCACATTGCCTGCCGTGACGGGCAGTGATGTGTCGGCAGTGACCGCCGCGACAATCGCCGCCGCAACCGTTGTGACATCGTCACCCGCAGCCACCGCGACCGGTACTTTTTTACCCGCGATATAAAGCGTCAGCGTGCCCGTCTTAGTCGCTGCGCCTGTAATAGTAATGGTGCCAGTAGCTGCGGCACCTGCACCGGCATCATCCGCAGCAATCGCCCAGACATCCATAAATGAGTTGATGCCTTTGATGGTTTTGAGCATCTCCGCCAGCATCGAACCGCGCCCGAAGGCGTCCTCGGCCTGGTTAGCACTCAGGATGCGAGTTGGCACACCCTCGGCAACGGTACCCGCCGCCAGGCGCTGGCCAACGACCAGCAACTTAAACTCCTGCGGTGAGTTACCCGCGAGTGAGTTGTCAAACTCGATGTAAACACCCGGCAACCTTAGGCTGGCGGGGATGTCATTAAATGAGATTGTCATCGCTTATTTCTCCTGGTCAGGTTTTGCCACGGACTTCTTTTTTGGCTTTACAGCGCCAACAACAGAGCCATCCGTAAGGCGGCGCACCCAATACGGTGAGCGCTCAACCGACATGCCCTCGGCGGGCATGAACTCCTGCGGCTTGTTAGGCAGGCGAACTTTGAGCGGCGTGCCGTCCAGCAGGGTGTTGGGTTTTATATAAATCTGTTTCATGGTCGTTGTTGCTCCTATTGCGGTAATGCTACTTGATCAATAGCTGCGGGTTCGTCTGTGCCAGGCGCTAGCGAGTGGTCAGCGTTATAGGTGAGGAAGGCTGCGAGGCTGGCGGGGTCACCCAGCCCGCCAATCGTCATCCACTGAGACCAGGTAAAGCCCCACATTGCAACCCCTTCTTTGTTCATCTTTGCAGTATAAAGATTCCGACCATTTACCTTTTGCGGTTTGCGGCGAACCTCATCCATACCCCAGCAATTCTCGGTGAGATGTACGGCAAAGGTATTCGCAAGTGCCATCGCCGATAGATCGCGCCTGATTGCTGACGTGCTCTTTGTAACGATGACTGCGGCGAACGCAATCTCGGCGTGATCACCGAGGGAGTCGTTACCAATGTTAGCCATGGCGATTGTCGATATAAAGATGCACGGGGCCTTCGCACCAACGCGCTTAATTTCATCTGCGGTGAATTGTCCGGCGTGGGGAATGATGGCGACCCGACCAATGTCAGATACGCCGGGCATATTGTTGGCGATATCATCAATCACTCCCTGGCGAAGCTCTAGCACACTGCGCGTCATTGCAATACCCGTTCGACGTGGTCTTCAAGGAAGTTATCCACCACCGCTTCAATGTCATCCAGATTTTCACCAGAGAAACCAAGATACTCACGCGCCGGCAGACCAGGCTTGCCTACCTCGGCACCACCGAATTGCTGGATGGCGGCATAGGGCAAGTTGCTGCCAAACTCACCCCCCGAGCCATCGAGGTAGATAAACGGGGCCAGAGAATCATCGAGGTTGCCTTCGCTCATTAATTTACTCTGTCCAGCGCGGCGGGTCTTTGCATACTCTTCAGACCACGCTGCCCAGGGCACGCCATCGGGCGACGCTTTCTCAGTGCGCAGGCGGCGGCGGGTCTGCGTATCAATTTCGGAAAAAACCGAATCGAGCAGGCCGATTTTATTTAAGCGACCGAGATCGTTAATGCGATCAGCCAGACGGTCGATGGATGAGAGGTCAAATTTGAGCGCGGTGCTCATTACAATAAACCGCCCATTGAATCGCGATTAAAACGGCGGTTACTGCCGCTTGATTCCACCACGTTACTCGATGAGGTGGTGGCTTCGGCAACGCCTAGCGTTACCTCGCCTCGCGCAATCAAACGCAGCAGAGAAATGGCGTCTTCATAACGTTTGCGCTTCTCTTCAGTGCCCACATCAGCACCATCGGCCAGGCGGTAGACCACAATATCGACACAGAGACGGGTAAGCACTTCCGGCAGTGGCGCGGCCATCGGCAGCTCGTAACGTTTGCCGACATAAGTATCGATCTCCGCACTGGCATCATCAATGGCAGGATCAACCACTTCGGGATCGGCGATACCGTCACCATCACGATCTGCAATCAGTAACAGCATGTCCCTGCTGTAACGGTCGGTGATGTTTTGCTGAGTTGCGTAAGGCATCGGCTAATCAGACTCAACCACATGTGCAGCCAGCGAAAATACAACGGTATGGAAAAGATAATCTTTCGCTTGTTGCTCTGGCGGCAGCTCATCAAACGGCACTAAACATGGATGCGTTTTGGCTTCTGAATCTTTCACTTCACCATAAACCCAACCTGCTTCAATCTTATGCAGCATCCAGCAATCATGCGATGCGCTTGCGGGCGCATCTGGATGTGACAGCAGAAAAGTGACGCCATCGAGCACGGATTCACGCTGCCACGCAGGGGCATTTGCCCACGGCACTTGCGAGCAGTCGCCAATCGATTTGCAATATGTACGATTGATTTCGTGTGCGACTTTTGCAATATCAATAGACC
>JALSHQ010000237.1 GCA_026982145.1 Gammaproteobacteria bacterium
CTATGCGGCTCGCGATACCTGAGGCTAACCCATCGTTCTACTTGACGCTTTCGCTTGGAATAACCTTTCCTTTTAATGTTATTGTGGGTATTCCGCTCTATCACAGTCTCGCGAAAGCGATGGTTGGTTGATCTTGTGCTGCTCTGAATTAAGAATGGGAAGATAACGAATGATTTCACTTTACGCTGAAAAAATGTTGAACATCATCTGCAATGAGACATTGGAAGCTAGGCTCATCTGCATGTTTAAGAAATACGGGGTTAGTGGTTACACCATCCTCACGGCTCGTGGTGAAGGCTCCTCTGGTTGCCTTTCTGATATGTCAGGTTTTGACACCAACATTGTGGTTAAAGTGATTTTACCAGAGTCTAAAATGCAGGTAATTCTAGAAAGCATAGAGCGAAAACTTAAAAAAGGTCATCATCTGACCGTTTACATTACAGACGTTCAAGTGATCTCACCTGAAAAGTTTAATAAGACAACCGATTAATGCTTGCTAAAACTCTCATTCTGCTGGGCGTGGCTGATAACCATGCCTGAGTACGATGCGAGATTTAAGGCGGGTATGCCAGAGTACCTGATACGTCATACGACATTCAGGCAGATGCAAATTTTTGAATCGATTGTACGTCTGCGTAGTTTTACCCGCGCGGCGGAAGAGCTTTTTTTGACGCAACCTACCGTCTCTACTCAGCTTAAAAAGCTGACCGAGGTGATGGATATACCTCTGATTGACCAATCCGGTCGCAAGCTCAAACC
This sequence comes from Gammaproteobacteria bacterium, assembly GCA_026982145.1. Taxonomy (GTDB): domain Bacteria; phylum Pseudomonadota; class Gammaproteobacteria; order SZUA-140; family SZUA-140; genus SZUA-76. The sequence continues at coordinate 760 of JALSHQ010000237.1, forward strand.
CACCGAAGCGGGTGATGAGCTGTACAGCACCATTCGGCAAATATTCGATGCACTGTCAGATCTTGATATACGGATCTCAGGGCTTAAAGGGCTGCATCGTGGTCGCTTGCGTGTTGCTGTTGTCACGACTGCGAAATATTTCACGCCAGAAATTCTCGGTGACTTTTGTCGTGAATACCCAGGAGTCGATGTCTCACTTAAAGTAACCAATCGAGACCAAATCTTCGAGCGTATTCAGAACAATGAAGACGACATTTATATTCTTGGCCAGCCCCCTAAGAAAGGGCTTGACCTTAAAGCTTACCCTTTTGCACCCAACCCTTTGGTGGTGATGGCTGCTCAAGGTCATGAACTGTGCAAGCAGTCTAATATCTCTATTGAGCGCCTGGCTGAAGAGCCTTTGATCTTACGCGAAGTGGGTTCGGGGATTCGTGACGCTACGATGAAGCTATTTGCAGTACAGGGGTTGATCCCCAATGTGCGCATGGAAGTGGGCGATAATGAAGCAATCAAACATGCCCTAGTCGGTGGCTTAGGTGTGGCGGTGCTCTCTTTGCACACGCTTGGGCTGGAAGGTGCTGATGGTGCAGTGGATGTGTTAGATGTAGAAGGCTTCCCCATTGAGCGCCAGTGGTATCTGGTTCACCCGAAGGGAAAAGTGCTATCGCTTATTGCGAGCGCTTTTCTGGAATTTGCGAGGGCAAGTGAACCGGTGATTAGTAAGCGAATGAAAAGTTTATATGCGCAATTTTCCAAACGTCATGAGGCTGCTCGTAGTGAGCAAAAATGGAAAAAGAAGTGATCAATTAGATGTGTGATGCGGTAAAAATATTAGAAGCGCTTATATGATTAAGTTAAGAACTTATATCTTCATAGACTCTCTACAGCCCCAGCTTGCCGTTTATTTGGGGACTGTTTCACAGGGGTTTCTACCGGTTCCCGGTGATGCTTGTTTGTGGCTTGAGGTTGCACCCGGCATGGCGGTTCATCGGCTGACAGATGTCGCGCTGAAATCGACCCGAGTTCATTTGGGGCAACTGGTTGTCGAGCGTGCTTTTGGTTCGATGGTCTTTCATCATCGTGATCAAAGTGATGTTATTGAAGCGGGTCGTGCCGTGCTTGGGCAGCTTCGCACCGTTGAGGGTGCTCGTCAGAAGTGCCGCATCGCATGGAGTGAGACCGTGCGCTCAATCACGCCAGATCATGCCGTATTAATCAATCGTCAAGACCGTAAAGGCTCCATGATCCTGCCAGGGCAAAGCATGTTTATTCTTGAAACAGAACCTGCAGGGTATATTGTATACGCTGCGAATGAAGCGGAAAAAGCCGCAAATATTACCTTGGTAGAGTGTCGTGCTGTCGGCGCGTTTGGTCGTCTCACACTAGCAGGAAAAGAGGCTGACATTGATGCTGCGGCACGCGCCGCTATGAGTGCAGTAGAGGCGCTTTCAGGCGTGAAATGAATCGCGGCACATAATGGCTGGTGCTGTTAACTATTTTAGTGTTCATGAATTTGGGGATAAATGAATGAGTGAAGCTCCACAAAATGGTGTTAAGGGTTTAAAACACTGGCGTTATGACCTATTAGCAGGGCTCCAAGTCGCACTCGTCTCTCTGCCACTTTCGATTGGTATCGCGATTGCTTCAGGCGCGCCCCCTGTAACTGGTTTGATCTCTGCGATTATCGCGGGCTTCATTTTCCCTTTTCTTGGCGGTGCTTATGTCACCATCAGCGGCCCCGCCGCTGGTTTGGCACCCGCGCTATTAGCCGGCATGCTTCTCCTAGGGGGCGGTGACATGGCTGCGGGTTATCCGCTGCTGCTGGTGGCCATCTGCCTCACTGGACTGCTGCAAATTGTACTGGCCTTTTTTAAGACGGGGCGTTATGCAATTTTCCTCCCGGTCACCGTGGTGGAGGCGATGCTTGCGGCGATTGGTCT
>JALSHQ010000238.1 GCA_026982145.1 Gammaproteobacteria bacterium
GTATAATTCACCCCCTTGAATTCGCCCCGCACCCGAGAGTACGCGCCTCATGTTTGATCTTCGATCAACTCACAAAAATATCAAAGACGATCTTTTATCAGGTCTGACCGTCTCACTGGCGATGGTGCCCGAAGCAATCGCCTTCGCCTTTGTTGCGGGTGTGAATCCTCTAGTAGGTCTCTACGCCGCATTTTTTGTTGGGCTGATTGCCGCATCAATGGGTGGCCGCCCTGGCATGATTTCAGGTGCGACCGGTGCCCTTGCCGTGGTGATGGTGGCGCTGGTCGCCGACCACGGTGTCGAATACCTTTTTGCCGCCGTTGTGTTGATGGGCATCTTTCAAGTGAGCGCAGGAGTTTTGCGCATCGGGAAATTTATTCGCATGGTGCCCTACCCAGTCATGCTGGGGTTTGTAAATGGCCTCGCGATTGTTATCTTCCTTGCCCAATTTCAGCAATTTAAAGAAGAGAAAGCAGATGGCGCTGAAGGATGGCTAACGATGCCGGACATGGCGTTACTGATTGGTCTTATCGCCGTTACCATGGCCATTATTCACTACCTGCCGCGCTTTACCCGCGTGATCCCTTCATCACTGGCGGCGATTATTGTCGTCACCCTGATTGTAACGCTGCTTAACCTAGATGTTCGCACCGTGGGCGACGTCGCATCGATTGGCGGTGGCCTGCCTGATTTTCATATCCCGGCGGTGCCGTTCACTTGGGAGACATTGATGATTATCCTGCCATACTCATTGATTCTCGCCGCGATTGGCTTGATTGAATCACTGCTCACCATGCGTCTGATTGATGAAGTGACACAGACACGCGGACGAGGCAATAAAGAGTGCATCGGACAAGGCACAGCCAATGTCGTCACCGGTTTCTTTGGTGGCATGGGGGGGTGTGCAATGATCGGGCAGAGCATGATCAACATCAACTCAGGTGGGTTGGGTCGCCTCTCGGGCATCACTGCGGCAATCGCCCTGCTCTGCTACATTCTGTTTGCTTCATCACTGATTGAGATGATCCCGGTGGCGGCACTGATCGGCGTAATGTTTATCGTCGTACTCTGCACCTTTGAGTGGTCAAGCTTTCGCATCATGGGCAAGATCCCACGTGCGGATGCTTTTGTGCTGATACTGGTCTCCGGCATTACTGTCGCCACTGACCTTGCGATTGCGGTAATCGTCGGTGTGATTGTCTCTGCGCTTGTTTTTGCTTGGGAAAGCGCAAAACACATGAGCGCCAAAACCTACACCAAAGAGAATGGCATTCTCGTATACGAATTGCATGGGCCGCTATTCTTTAGCTCAGTCACCAGCTTTAACGATATTTTTGATTACAACAACGACCCCGATGAGATTGAAATTGATTTCCGTCATACCCGTGTCTCTGACCACTCCGGAATAGAAGCCATCGACTCAGTAGCAGAGCGTTACTCCAAAAAAGGCAAAAAGCTCCACTTGACCCACTTAAGCCCTGAGTGCATTTCGTTACTGGTAAAAGCTGGAGACCTTGCTGAAGTTAACGTCAGTGAAGACCCACACTACCATGTCGCGACAGACCGACTGGGTTAGAGAAGCACATATTGGGTTAACCCTTGGAAGCTACTTCTTGTACGAGGGACTCAAGATGCCACAATACATTCGTGTGTCGGCTGAATATCCCCTTTTTCATCTGGCGCTTCAATACGAACAGTAAACCCCCACAGCCGGGAAAGATGCTTCAATACCTCATCAGTATCATCACTGAGAGGGCGGCGGTTATGCGTAGCATAGCGCAGTGTTAATGAGCGATCGCCGCGATGGTCAACGTTGTAAACTTGCAGGTTTGGCTCACGCGAACCAAGGTTATATTGCTCAGCCAGCGCAGTACGAATATGACGATAGCCAGCATCATCATGGATCGCAGAAACATTTAACATGTTATCTAGATCATCATCGAGAATGGAAAAAAGCTTCAATTCTCGAATCAGGCGTGGTGATAGATATTGCAAGATGAAGCTTTCATCCTTGAAATTACGCATCGCAAAATCAAGCGTCTTTTGCCAGTCACTCCCCGCAATCTCAGGAAACCACCGGTGGTCTTCTTTCGTTGGCGATTCGCAGATACGGCGGATATCCTGCATCATATTAAAGCCGAGCGTGTACGGATTAATGCCAGAATAGTGGGGACTATCAAACGGCGGTTGATAGACGACATTTGTGTGAGCCTGTAAAAACTCGATCATAAAACCATCTGTCACTCGCTTTTCATCGTAGAGCCGGTTGAGAATAGTGTAGTGCCAAAAGGTTGCCCATCCTTCATTCATCACCTGCGTTTGACGTTGCGGGTAAAAGTACTGTGCAATTTTACGCACAATGCGAATAATCTCTCGCTGCCATTTTTCTAATAAAGGTGCATTCTTCTCTACAAAATAAAGAATATTTTCCTGCGGCTCTGATGGCCAAATTGAATCACCGCCCTGAGCGTCATCTTTTTCTAACTGGGCTGGCAATGTGCGCCATAAATCATTCACCTGAGATTGCATATAACTTTCGCGTTCAGACTGACGGCGCGCCTCATCGGCCAGCGTTAAACGTTGCGGGCGTTTATAACGGTCGACACCATAGTTCATTAAAGCATGGCAAGAGTCGAGTAGCAGCTCGACCTCCTCCTCACCATAGCGGCGTTCACATTCTTGAATATAGT
>JALSHQ010000239.1 GCA_026982145.1 Gammaproteobacteria bacterium
GGGCATTGATCTTCTCTCGGGTCATGCAGTACAAACCCAAGACAACGTCCTGCGATGGCACAATGATCGGCTCTCCATTCGCAGGAGAGAGAATGTTATTGGTCGACATCATCAACGAGCGCGCTTCAAGCTGCGCTTCAATGGATAACGGTACGTGAACTGCCATTTGATCGCCATCGAAGTCAGCATTAAATGCCGTACAAACCAGCGGATGCAGCTGGATCGCTTTACCTTCAATCAACACGGGTTCAAATGCCTGGATACCCAAGCGATGAAGTGTAGGCGCACGGTTTAACATCACCGGATGTTCGCGGATCACTTCTTCGAGAATATCCCAAATTTCTGGTCCTTCACGCTCAACAAGTTTTTTAGCCGCCTTGATGGTGGTTGCCAATCCACGACGTTCCACCTTGCCAAAAATAAAAGGCTTAAACAGTTCCAGCGCCATTTTTTTGGGCAAGCCACACTGGTGCAACTTCAGGGTTGGGCCGACTACAATCACAGAACGGCCAGAGTAATCAACACGCTTACCTAACAGGTTCTGACGAAAACGCCCTTGCTTGCCTTTGATCATGTCGGCAAGTGATTTCAGCGGACGCTTACTGGTACCTGTAATTGCTTTACCACGGCGACCGTTATCGAGCAACGCATCCACAGATTCCTGCAGCATCCGTTTTTCATTACGCACAATAATGTCGGGCGCATTCAGATCTAGCAGCCGTTTCAGGCGGTTATTACGGTTGATCACACGACGGTAAAGATCATTCAGATCAGAGGTCGCAAAGCGCCCACCATCCAACGGCACTAATGGACGCAGCTCTGGTGGTAACACCGGCAGCACCGTCATGACCATCCATTCTGGCTTGTTACCCGAGCCCATCAGCGCTTCCATTAATTTCAAGCGTTTGCTCAGTTTTTTGATCTTGGTTTCAGAACCTGCTTCTGCAATCTCTTCACGCAGGATCTCGACTTGCCCCAGCACATCGATAGATTTAAGCAATTCATAAACGGCTTCAGCACCCATGCGCGCATCAAATTCATCGCCATACTCTTCAATCGCGTCAAGGTAGGTCTCATCAGTGAGCAGTTGGCCGCATTCCAGTTCTGTCATCCCTGGGTCGATCACCACAAACGCTTCAAAGTAGAGCACACGCTCAATATCACGCAGGGTCATGTCGAGTAATAGCCCCATCCGCGACGGTAGCGATTTCAAGAACCAGATATGTGCCACCGGGCTGGCAAGTTCGATATGCCCCATCCGCTCACGACGCACTTTTGTGACCGTCACTTCAACGCCACACTTCTCACAGATCACACCACGGTGTTTAAGGCGCTTATATTTACCACACAAGCATTCGAAATCTTTTACTGGGCCAAAAATCTTAGCGCAAAATAGACCGTCACGCTCAGGCTTAAAGGTTCTGTAATTTATGGTTTCTGGTTTTTTGACTTCGCCAAACGACCAAGAACGGATCTTCTCTGGGGACGCTAGCCCGATACGAATCGCATCAAACTCTTCGACCTGCCCTTGCTGCTTCAACAAGTTTAGTAAGTCTCTCACTGCGCTGTCTCCTGCTCAAATTTATTCATATTTACTGCTGCAAAATCTTGCTTCAAACTTAGATCCACCATCAATCCAGTTCGATATCCAGACAGAGTGCTCTGATCTCTTTCGTCAATACATTGAAAGACTCAGGCATACCAGCGTCGATCGTATGATCACCATCAACGATGCTCTTATACATTTTGGTTCGACCTGCGACATCATCCGATTTCACTGTCAACATCTCCTGCAATGTATATGCAGCGCCATAAGCTTCAAGCGCCCACACTTCCATTTCACCAAAGCGCTGCCCACCAAATTGAGCCTTACCACCCAGTGGTTGCTGCGTTACTAGGCTATATGGGCCGGTTGAACGTGCATGCATTTTGTCATCAACCAAGTGATTAAGCTTGAGCATGTACATGTAGCCCACCGTTACTGGGCGATCAAAAGCATCACCAGTGCGGCCATCATAAAGCGTTGTCTGGCCGGAGGCAGGCAGGCCCGCGAGTTCCAGCATCTCTTTAATTTCAGATTCTGCCGCCCCATCAAAAACAGGTGTCGCCATCGGCACGCCCTTGCGCATGTTATGTGCGAGCTTAAGCACTTCATCGTCGGTCAGCGAATCGAGGTCTTCTTTTTTACCGCTGCGGTTATAGATTTTATCCATGTATCCGCGCAGCTCAGCCACTTCTCGTTTCTCGTCCAACATATCAGCAATCCGCTTACCCACACCCTTCGCCGCCCAACCAAGATGGGTTTCAAGAATCTGCCCCACATTCATACGAGACGGTACGCCCAGTGGATTCAACACCACATCCACCGGTGTTCCATCCTCAGTGTAGGGCATATCTTCAGCAGGAACGATCATTGAGATCACACCTTTATTACCGTGACGACCCGCCATTTTATCACCCGGCTGCGTGCGGCGCTTAACCGCTAGATAAACCTTCACCATCTTCAGCACACCCGGTGCCAAATCGTCGCCAGCAGTGAGCTTAGCGCGCTTCTCTTCAAACTTCGCTTCAAACTCTTTTTTCAGTAATTTGAATTGATCCTGCAACTGCTCCAGCTGCTTGTTGGCCGCTTCATTTTGCAAACGCACCGAGAACCACTCTTCTTGAGAGAGGTTTGCAAGATAG
>JALSHQ010000240.1 GCA_026982145.1 Gammaproteobacteria bacterium
GGCACCTCTCCCGTAATAAAACCGACTTTTTGTCCGTCTTGCTTTCCAATAACTATTCAATAAATTTCATATGAATCTTACCGAACTGAAACAACAATCCGCTACAGAGCTGGTTGAGCTCGCCCGTTCTATGGGCATTGAAAACATGGCGCGATCGCGTCGACAAGATCTTATTTTCGCAATCCTCAAGTTGCACGCCAAAAAAGGTGAAGACATCCACAGTGAAGGGGTGTTGGAGATCTTGCAAGATGGCTTTGGGTTTTTGCGCTCAGCGGACAGCTCTTACCTCGCTGGCCCTGACGATATTTACGTATCCCCCAGCCAGATTCGTCGCTTCAGCCTGCGGACTGGCGACACCGTTACCGGTAAGATTCGTCCTCCAAAAGAGGGTGAGCGTTATTTTGCACTGTTGAAAGTGAGCGAGATTAATTTTGAATCACCTGAAGTGGCCAAGAGCAAGGTGCTATTTGAAAACCTGACACCACTGTTTGCTAACGAGCGCCTTAATTTGGAGCTGGGTAACGGCAGCACAGAAGATATTACCGCACGCATTATCGAGTTGGTCTCGCCGATTGGTAAGGGACAGCGTGGTTTGATTGTCTCGCCTCCAAAGGCCGGTAAAACCATGATGTTGCAGAGCATTGCACATTCGATTACGGAGCTGAATCCGGAATGCTACATGATCGTACTGCTGATTGATGAGCGCCCGGAAGAGGTGACAGAAATGGCGCGCTCCGTACGCGGCGAAGTGATCTCCAGCACCTTCGATGAGCCGGCAACACGCCACGTGCAGGTGGCAGAAATGGTGATCGAAAAGGCGAAGCGTCTGGTTGAGCATAAGCGTGACGTGGTAATTCTTCTCGATTCGATCACCCGCCTTGCACGCGCCTACAACACCGTTGTGCCATCATCTGGCAAAGTGCTCACCGGTGGTGTCGACGCCAATGCACTGCAACGCCCGAAACGTTTTTTTGGTGCCGCGCGGAATGTTGAGGAAGGGGGCAGTTTGACCATCCTTGCAACGGCATTGATCGATACCGGCTCACGCATGGACGATGTAATTTACGAAGAATTTAAAGGCACCGGTAACATGGAGCTGCATCTTGAGCGCCGCATCGCTGAAAAGCGTATCTATCCGGCGATCAACCTCAACCGCTCCGGTACCCGCCGCGAAGAGCTGTTAACCAAGCCGGATGAGCTGCAGAAAATGTGGATTCTGCGTAAACTGCTTCATCCGATGGATGAGTTGGCTGCGATGGAATTCCTGATGGACAAGCTTAAGGCGACCAAAACCAACGCCGAATTTTTCGATTCGATGAAGCGATAAGCGATATTGCTTGCAAGCTATCACTTGATTAATCAATAAGTTAATTTAATCTCGTGATGTTGGTAGCCATATTGACTTGCTGATCTGCAAGGATTTACATACAATACGCGGCCAGAGTTTATGCGGTGCTTGGAGTGGGTTCAGGTGGCGGCATATGAAAATTTGTGAGGTTGAACAGAATGAAATCGGATATCCATCCAGCTTATGATGAAGTTGACGTTACCTGTAGCTGTGGTAACACTTTTAATACACGCTCCACAGCGGGCAAAGCGCTGCGTTTGGATGTCTGTTCACAGTGTCACCCTTTCTACACAGGCAAGCAGAAGATCCTTGATACCGCGGGTCGCGTAGATAAGTTTAGACAGAAATACGGTAAAAAAAGCTGATTTGAACAGGCCGCAAAGTATGGCTAGTTCGTTAAAAAGGGCGCCTGATACAGGCGCCCTTTTTTTATTGGTGTCATTGGCGCTGCTCATGTTCTCTTCTCTGAGTGCGGCGAGCCAAGCGCCGTGTGCGGCTGAAAGTATTGATGAATATCAGAAGGTTGAATTTGTCCACGATGGTGATTCATTGCGCCTAAAGGGAGGGGAAAAGATTCGCCTGATTGGCATCAACACACCAGAATTAGCGCGTGGTAGCCAGCCTGCTGAGCCTTTTGGTATTGCAGCGCGTGATGCTTTGCGGGCATTGCTGCCAGTAGGCAGTCGTATTGGCGTTCAATATGGGCGTGAAGCGCAAGATCGCCATGGGCGTACACTGGCTCATCTTTACCTTGAGGATGGCCGCAGTGTGCAGCGCTGGTTGCTTGAAAAAGGGTACGCGGTGGCGATTGCGATCCCACCAAACTTATATAATGTTAACTGTTATCAACAGGCAGAGCGCTTTGCACGTGCTAAGCGGCAAGGTTTGTGGCGTAATGGTGGCTACAAACCGCTTGCTGCCACCACTTTGCAGCGTGGGGATCAAGGCTTCAGGCTCGTGATAGGGCGGGTGACAGCTGTTAAGCGAACTAAAAAGTGGCTTAGGCTGACGCTGGCAGAAAAATCCTCGTTGCGTGTGGCGAAGGAGGATGAGCGCTATTTTGATGGTGGCCAGTTGCAATCAATCGTGGGCAAAGAGGTGATTGCACGTGGCTGGTTGACTCAGCGAAAGGGGCGTTGGTCGATGCGAATTCGCCACTCAAGTGCGCTCACCATAGTCGATCATGAATAGAGGAAAGCGCTGGTTTGTTTATGAGTCGCATTGCTTAAGGAGCCTCTGATCAATTCATGAACTCGTGTCTTGCGTCTAAAATATCCAGCTTCTGCGTTCCGAATCTTCGCAATAACCCGCTATTACGTGCG
>JALSHQ010000241.1 GCA_026982145.1 Gammaproteobacteria bacterium
CAAAGGTGGTGGCAAGTGCCATGCCGATGGCGGTCTCAAGTTTGCGCGAGACCCCCATGAATGGGCACAGGCCGAGAAACTTGGTCAACACAAAGTTGTTGACCAGCACGGTGCTGAGGAGAATGAGGGCAAATTCGGTCATTAACAGCTATTTCAGATTTTATGTGATGTTATTCAGTCGGTTATGCGTTGCCAATGGTACTCTGCCTCTTCTCTGGCTACAACAGGGATGGTGTGGGGCTATTTTACTTTCATGCCGGGTTGCGCACCTTCATGCGGTTCTAGTATCCACAGCGACTTTCCACCGGGGCCTGCGGCCAGTACCATCCCTTCCGAGAGGCCAAAGCGCATTTTTCGTGGTGCAAGATTAGCCACCATGACGGTGAGCTTTCCTTCTAGTTGCTCGGGCGAATAGGCTGATTTGATCCCCGCAAAGACGTTGCGCGTCTGCGCTTCGCCGATGTCGAGTGTGAGCTGAAGTAATTTGTCCGCCCCCTCAACATGTTCAGCTTTAACAATTTTGGCAATGCGCAGATCCACTTTGGCAAAGTCATCAAACTGAATCATGCTGTCATCGTCTTTCGCTGTCGCTGCTTTCTTTGCTGCGGAACCCTTTTTCTGTTGTGCTTCACCATGCCTTGCCGGAGAAGGTTTTGTCTGCTGCAACGTGGCTGCACTCGCCTCAACCATTGCATCGATCTGTTTCTGTTCGATTCGCTTCACCAGATGTCGATACGGATTGATGGTGTGACCGATGAGCAGCGTATCAATGTCTTGCCATTGCAGCGGCGCGATATTGAGAAACGCCTCAACCTCGCCGGCCAGCTTTGGCAGTACCGGTTTGAGGTAGATCGAGAGCAGCCGAAAGGCATTGATGATCGCGGTGCAGACTTCATGCAACTGCTGTTTTTGATCCTCCTGCTTAGCCATTGCCCACGGCGCTTTATCGCTAACGTATTCGTTGGCTTGGTCGGCCAGCGCCATGATTTCACGCATCGCTTCGCTGAATTGGCGTGCCTCAAAGCGCGCGGCGATCTGTGCTGCTTGCGCTTGAATATCGGCCACTAATTTTGCGCCGTCTTGCTCCAAGGTCGATGCGAGCTGGCCATCAAAACGTTTACTAATAAAGCCTGCCGAACGTGATGCGATATTGATGTATTTGCCCACCAAGTTGCTGTTAACACGTGCGGTGAAATCTTCCAAGTTGAGATCAATATCTTCGATGCGATCGCTTAGTTTGGCCGCAAAATAGTAGCGCAGATACTCCGGGTTCAAATGTTCAAGGTAGGTGCGCGCCATGATAAAAGTGCCGCGTGATTTTGACATCTTCTGCCCATCGACAGTGAGAAACCCATGCACACAGATTTTGGTGGGGGTGCGATAGCCTGCATACTTGAGTGTCGCAGGCCAGAATAGCGCGTGGAAATAGAGAATGTCTTTGCCGATAAAATGGTAAAGCTCCGCATCGCTATCGGGTTGCCAGTAGCTGTCAAAGTCGAGCCCCTCTTTCTCGCAGAGGTTTTTAAAACTCGCCATGTAACCGACTGGGGCGTCGAGCCACACATAGAGAAATTTCCCGGGCGCGTCGGGGATTTCAAAGCCGAAATAGGGCGCGTCGCGGGAGATGTCCCAGTCGCGTAACCCCGCCTCGAACCATTCGTTCATTTTATTGGCGGCCTCAAGCTGCAGCGGTGGGTTGTCACCTTCAGGGTTGAGCCACTCTTTTAAAAATGCTTCGCATTCACCCAATTTGAAAAAATGGTGCTCCGACGCTTTGCTGATCGGCGTCGCACCCGAAAGCGCAGAATATGGGTTGATGAGCTCTGTGGGCGCATAAGTGGCACCGCACACTTCGCATGAATCGCCATATTGGTCTTCTGCTTTGCATTTTGGGCAGCCGCCTTTGATGAAACGGTCCGATAGAAACATCTCTTTTTCGGGGTCGTAAAGCTGTTCAATGGTGCGTTTGGTGATCAGCCCGGCTTGGTCGAGGCGGCGGTAGATCCCTTGCGAGAGCACGCGGTTTTCATCCGAATGGGTCGAATGGTAGTTATCGAACGCAATCGAAAAGTCACTGAAATCACGGAAATGTTCGCCGTGAACCCGCTCAATCAGCGCCTCAAGGGGGATGCCTTCTTGCTCGGCACGCAGCATCACCGGGGTGCCATGGGTATCATCGGCGCAGACATAGTGGCAGCGGTGACCGCGCATTTTCTGGAAACGCACCCAAATGTCGGTCTGGATGTATTCAACCAAGTGGCCTATATGAATCGAGCCGTTGGCGTAAGGTAGAGCGCTGGTGACCAGTATTTTGCGTGAGTGTTCTGTTGTGATGTCTGATGGCATGTCGCCCCGAAGCCCTAATAGTTGATGCGTTAATTCGCTACGATTTCTGTTTTGCTATGCTGTTTTGCCCATGTTTGCTTGCGCAGACTTCGATCCGCGCGAGTTAACCCGCCATTATAGCCGAACTTGACGGTTGATGGTACGCCGCGATGATGGCTTGGCTGAGCGCCAAAATCCCTTATAGTTCCACTGGCTGATGAGCGTTGCGAATTGGGGTAGAATGCCGGTTTTGTTTTTAGTAGGTTTTAAGGAGTGTGGCACTAAGATGTCTGAAATTTCTCAATTACAGGTGGAGATGGCGATCAAGGGGTATAGC
>JALSHQ010000242.1 GCA_026982145.1 Gammaproteobacteria bacterium
GGCTGATCCTTACCATCTGATGCCCGATGAGATGAGCCGTGCTTATCAGTCATTACGCAGCTGGGCATCGCAGTGCAAAGTGATTCGCAGCGACTCGCCCGAGAAATTACAAGGGCGTTTTTATATCGATCTCGAAAGCGATCTGCCGCCGACTCACCACACCCTCAATCAACACGACCTTGAACTGCCATCACTGCGGTTGCTTGATATCACTGAGATCTTGCCATCTGAAAAATACCAGCGCGCGCTCGACCGTCGCCTAGCCCATGCATTGATTGTGCGACCTGAACGACTCACCAAGCGCTCTGAGAAGCAAGGCACCGTCATGCTCGCCAACGGTTTAAGCGCATGCCACCACTATATAGGCAACGAAAACCAGGGCCACGCACCTCACAGTGAGAACAGCACGGCAACGCTGCTGGAGCACCCTAACCCCATTGAAGTTAAGATTGCGTCACGCAACCATCATCACATCACGTTTTCTGCGCAACAGAAAAATGCGAGCCTCGGCGGATTAGCGCTACATCATCATAATCTGCGGCAACACCTGCCTACGGGCGCACTGGTGACCTATCGCCTAGCAGAGGGGGCGGCTCGCAACTCATGGCACGTCGGCACTGTAAAGTGGAGTTGTCATGACCTTAAAAAAGGACATGAGCTCGGCATCAAGTGCCTCGCTGAAGATGGTGCCGCCGTAGTCACACGCGCAATGCGCGCCGAAGGCGAACAAACAGCACCGTACCAACCAGCACTGCTAACGCCTAATATTAACCCACACACCCACCCCACCACGTTAATCACGCCGATGAACCAATATTGCGTGGGAGATAGCCTGCAAATTCATGCTGAACAATCACTGTTTCATGTCGAGCTTATCCAGCTCATTGAGACCACTTGGGCCTACGCCCACTACCGCTATAGAATCATTGCAAGCAGTGCGCATTGAGTTGACAATAAGCAGATCGACATCACCGAGGTGCAATCGTCATGACACAACCACCAGCAATGAAAAACGATGAGCCGCTCTACCGCCTGCTTCGTGAGGGTCAAATCGATGAATTCAATCGCCAGCGAGAAGCCGGTATCGACGGTGACCTCACCCACTGCGACTTTCGCGGTATCGACCTGCGCGGCATCAATGCCGACAAGATCGATTTCAGCGGTAGTTATTTCAGGCAGGCGGATCTACGTGGCGTCGATTTTACCCACAGCAATCTGGAAGGTGCCAGCATTCATGCCGCTAAAATTTCCGGCGTCTACTTCCCTTCAATGCTGAGTGCTGATGAAATAACCATGTCACTGCTGTACGGCACGCGAATGCGCTAAAAAACCGGCTTTGGCTAAACCAACAAAAACAGCTTTTTTGCTCAATAGGCCGCCTCTGACACCCGTAATCGTATTTCGAACAGAGACATAATACCCACAAACTGCTAATCCATTGAAATAAATAGCATTAATAAAGAGAGTTGATTTTGCATCTTTTTGGATCCACCCATAAAATGAGCACAACTTTTCACACTCGTAAACGAGGTATCAGCCGATGAGAAAATCAAACCATCATCTAGTCTTAGCATTGCTACTTGGCGCGCTGTTTAGCGGCAGCGCACAAGCACTCGTCATTACCACTACAGTGGCCGGCACTGATAACCTCTACTACGATGACTGGGGACACGTCTTTAACAGCACTTTGGCTGAATCCGATGCGGGCTTTAATATTGAGTACTCAGCACTGGGACGTGGCACCGCCGCCAGCGCCGTCGGTTATGCTTTTTCATCCGGCCAAGCACTCTCGATTGCAGCGACAGGTTCGGTTGTCGACTGGGGCGCCACATACACCGACCCTACGGGCACCTCAGCGAGCGGTGCGAATGAGGGGTGGGATTTTCGCAACCTGCCCGTCTACTCACTGATTGGCATCTGGAGCACAAATGCCAGCATGATTGACCCGGTTAACTCACCTTTTTATATTGGCTCGTCGCTTGCTTTGGTTGCACCTGCCATGATCGGTAGCCTCTATCTGTTCTTGGGTGAGAATGATGGCTATTTCCGCGATAATGCTTTCAGCGATAAATACACCGTCACGATCACAACATCAGCCGTGCCTGCGCCTGCAACACTCGCGCTATTGTCGCTGGGACTGATAGGTCTCATCGCGATGCGTAGACGCCAGAATGGCTGATTTTTCACCAAAAGCTTCCGTATTAATCATTTACGGGTGATGTAAACGCGCTGCAAATGATGCTTGACCATTGCGGTTCACCATCAATGCGCAGCGCGGAGAGGCGGCCTCCCCAGACGCAACCTGTATCAAGCGCATGTACATTACCGGGCAGTCGCATGCCCAGTGTTGACCAGTGGCCAAATAGAATGGGGTGCTCGTCATGCTGGTGGGCGCGCAGATCAAACCACGGCTGGTAACCCTCCGGCTGACTGCCGGGCGCTCCTTTTTCATTAAGTTCGAGCCGCCCCTGTTCATCGCAAAAACGGAGGCGGGTCAAACAGTTGGTGATAAACCGTAACCGCGCCCAGCCTGCCAGCTCATCAGACCACTGTGCCGGTTCATTACCATACATGTGGTTAATAAATTCAGCGCTTTCATCACTGCGCAATACGTGCTCGACCTCGGCCGCGCGTGCCACCGCATCATCCAGTGACCA
>JALSHQ010000243.1 GCA_026982145.1 Gammaproteobacteria bacterium
ATGTTTCTGGCAATCGTGCGATCGGTTTTTTCTCACTGGTGATGGCCTTTATTAAAATTGGCGGCATTGTGGTGTTTGCGGTGGGCGGTTTATGGATTGCAGATTTTTCATTTGAAAGCGCTCCGGCGGGGGATGTTGCAGAGACCACCGTCACCGGTTTCATCGCGGCCATGGCACTCGCGATTCTGGCCTATAAAGGGTTTACCACCATCACCAATAGCGGTTCTGAAATTGTAGATCCCCACCGTAATGTTGGGCGCGCCATTATTATTTCAATTGCGATCTGCGTGGTGGTCTATTTTCTGGTGGCGCTGGCCGTTGCCGGGAATCTGAGCTTACCGGAAATTATCGCCGCAAAAGATTTTGCACTGGCTGAAGCATCGCGCCCAGCGCTGGGGGATTACGGCCTCTGGTTTACTGTAGCACTCGCCATTGTGGCCACTGCCTCAGGTGTTATTGCCAGCATCTTCGCGGTGTCACGCATGTTAGCAATGCTAACCGATATGAAGCTGGTGCCTCATCGTCACTTGGGTATGCCGGGGACTATTCAGAATCACACGCTGGTTTACACCATCGTAATAGCTATTTTTCTCACCCTCTTTTTTGACTTAAGTCGCATCGCATCCCTCGGGGCAATTTTCTATCTGTTGATGGATATTGCGGTGCATTGGGGCGTCTATCGCCACCTCCGAAAAGAGATTAACGCCCATGGTGCGATTTTGATTACCGCCATCATTTTTGACCTTGTGGTGCTGGGTGCATTCTTAATGGTGAAAGCCTCCACCGACATGACCGTGATCTATGCCGCACTGATTGGCATGGTGGTTGTCTTTGTGGGTGAGCGGTTCTATTTACGTCAACCGGAAAATCCGGAGGAGGCACAAGCGCATGAACATGGAAAATAAAAACGGGGTGGAGCTGCGTGATATCCGCTTGCATGGCCGTGGTGGACAGGGCACCGTCTCCGCCGCCGCACTACTGGCACTGGCTGCATTTGAAGATGGCTTTGAATCTCAGGCGTTTCCCAAATTTGGTTCCGAACGGCGCGGTGCCCCCGTCGAGGCCTATGTGCGTATTAGCCGTGAAGTGATTCGTGCTCATAATCAAGTCTATAAACCTGATGTGGTGGTGATTCAGGATGCTGGCCTACTTCGCTCAGAGCCACTGCTAAAAGGGTTAACGCCGGGTGGCCTCATCGTATTAAACGCGACTGAGAAGCCCGCGGATATCGGCAACGGCTTTCGCTGGATTTTCCTACCCGCCAGCGAAATTGGTGAGCGCCATATCGGTCGCCCGCTACCCAACACCGTGTTACTGGGTGCGATGGCGGCCGGCACCGGGTGGGTGAGCCTTGCGGCGCTGGAGAAAGCGGTCACCAATCATCTCGCCAAGAAAGGTGAAAAAATAGTGAAGGCGAATATCGAAGCGGTGCGGGAAGGGTTTGGGTTTGTTGCGCAAACAGAGGAGCTGGTGTCATGAAACAACTACTAGAAGGTTCACAAGCCGTGGCGGAAGCGGTGCGCCTGTGTCGACCACAAGTGGTCGCCGCTTACCCCATTACCCCGCAGACCCACATCATTGAACGGCTGGCGCAGCATGTGGCGAACGGTGAGCTGGAAGCGGAGTTCATCAACGCTGAAAGTGAGTTCGGCGCCGCCTCAATCGTGTTGGGTGCAGTTGCCGCCGGGGCAAGGTCGTTTACAGCGACCGCTTCACAAGGGCTGCTGTTGATGACTGAAGTGCTCTACAACATCGCAGGTATGCGGCTGCCGGTGGTGATGATCTGCGCTAACCGTGCCGTGGGAGCGCCGATCAACATCTTTAGCGACCATCAAGACAGCATGTCCGTACGCGATGCAGGTTGGATTCAACTCTACGTCGAAACCAACCAAGAGGCGGTGGATACGTTGATTCAAGCCTATCGCATTGCCGAAGTGTGCGGTTTGCCGGTGATGGTTTGCATGGATGGTTTTTTACTGACCCACACTTTCGAGCCGGTCACGTTACCCACACAGGTCGAGGTCGATGGATTCCTGCCCGCTTTTCATTTAGCCCGCGCCCTTGACCCCACTCGCCCAACCACCTTGGGCGGTGCCAGCGAGGCGGGTAACTACCTAGAGTACCGTCGTGACCAGCAGTCAGCGATGGAAGACGCGCTATCGGTGATCGAAGCCTTTGATGCTGAATTTAATGAGCAGTTTGGGCGTGCGCAGGGGGGCTTGCTTCAGACCCACCAGCTCGACGGGGCAGAGACAGTGCTGTTGGGGATGGGCTCACTGATGGGCACGGTGCGTGACGTGGTCGATAAATTGCGCAGCAAAGGGCAGTCGGTCGGGGCGCTAAGTCTGCGCTGCTTTCGCCCTTTTCCGGCGCAAGTCTTACGCCACCATTTGAGAGACGCGCAGCGCATTATTGTACTGGAGAAGGCGATCAGCATCGGTGCCGGTGGCATCGTGGCCGCAGAAGTGCGCGCGGCGCTACATCAAGCGGGGATCAACACATCCGTGGAGAGTGTGATTGGCGGGCTGGGCGGGCGTGACCTGACCCCCGAAGTGATCGAAACACTGTTTCAAGAAGCGAGTGTAGATGAGACGGCGAGTACTTTTCGCTTTGCGCCCGATCACACCGCCATTGTAGAGAAC
>JALSHQ010000244.1 GCA_026982145.1 Gammaproteobacteria bacterium
TTCAATCATGAGAAAGCTATTACTTGCAGCCTTACTGTTACCCTCGATTGCTTATGCTTGGCCGTGGTCAACAGATATGATGAACCAACCGAGTATTAAAGCTCAGGAAGGTGTTATGGCGCCTTTTCCGAAGCGTTCGATCCCTATACAGGGAATCCCTACCATGGTGAAAAATAGAGAAGAAGCCAAAACACTTGAAAACCCAATTCCGGTGACTACCGCGTCACTGAAAGAAGGTAAATTCTTGTATAAGGTTTATTGTGGTGCATGTCATGGTAATACAGGCGCGGCGGATGCTCCGATAACGGCTAAAATCGGTGCCATTTCACTGGTTGATGACTATGTTCAAGGTAATCTAACCGAGGGCTGGCTTTTCGGTACGATCACCTTTGGTAGCTACGTGATGCCTGCATACGGCAAGCCATCTGGGCGCGATGATTTGCGCGGATCTAATGACCTGAATGTTGAAGAGCGTTGGCACGTTGTTAACTACATCAAGCATGGTTTGGTTAGCGATAATAATAAAGTGGCGACACGCTCAGCTTCTGTGCAGTAGTGCAGAAGCTGGCACCGGTTTTAGAATCAGAACATAATTAGAGATAGCGAGGGTTCCGATGGATGATAATTTTGGTAGTTGGTCTGTTTTAACGGCTAACTTTCTCATGACGCTTTACATAGCGTTGGGTGGCGTCACGCTCGCCTCTGTACTGCACCTTATCAATGGGCAGTGGCGTTTTCAGGTTCGTGACATAGCGGTGGCAACCGCTGCTTTGTTCCCTTTGGCTGGAGTACTGCTCATCATTTTATTGCTGAATGGCGAAAGTACTTTCGTATGGCTGGCGACAGCACATGATGAAGGGGTACACCTGCCGGGTTGGCATAACTACACTTTCTTGGTGTTCCGTGAAGTAGGCGGCTTCATCGGCATTGTCGCGCTTTACCTAATGTTTATTAAGTATCAGCGTTTAAGCGAGACAGATGAAAAGTACAAGCGTAAATTTCGCAATATTGCATTGTTGATCCCGTTTGCATACTTCCTCTACGGAACAATGATCGCGTGGGATTTTGAAATGACAATGCTGCCAGGCTGGCATAGTGCTAACTACGGTGCATATCAGTTCGTGAGTGGTTTCCATATGTTCCTAGCATTCTTGGTAGTGCTGCTCTACTTCCTAGGCCGCTCAGGCGCACTCGTAAAGGAGATACCGATTTACATCTCTAACTTTCTGGCGCAGTTTATGCTGGCGATGACGATCCTGTGGACATACCTCTACTTCACCCAGTACCTGATCATGTGGTACGGCCGTTTGCCATCAAATATGGATCGCTTCGATGCGATGATGCACAACGATCTGTCGGTGCTTTGGTGGTCCTTCTTGGCATTCAAGTTTGTGATTCCTTTTCTTACACTGGTCATCACACCGAATCGTCATAACCCGACCACGGTGATGTTAGTGGGTTGCTCAATCATGCTGGGTTTCTGGCTAGAGCGTTACACTTGGATTTCAGGTTCAGGAGATCCAGCGTTCTACCATCTGCCAATGACCTCCTTCTTTGACATTATTGTCACAGCACTGGTAATTGCAGCAGGCTTCTACTCAATGAAGAAAGTATTACTGCATTACGGGTTGATTCGTAGCAAGCAGGACGCTATCGAGAAGAAAAGCGCTGAGCAAAGTGTGTAAGTAGTACTCATCCGTGAGTTATTGAAAGGAGCCCTTAGCGGCTCCTTTTTTTATGCCCATAGATTAAAGTCTCAGAATAAATCAGAGGTACCACAAGCTTCAAGGGAGTAATTTAATGGCATGGTTGCAGTATAAAATACCGAGGAAAGCATAGAGCAGAAATGAGCGTGAGGTATTAATCTCATTGATTCTTGATTGATTACAATGAGGCTATTGGGCTGAAGTGATCTCAGCCCCATATTGGTTGAGCCAGCCGGTAATGCGCTTATTAAGCCTGCGTTGTTGGCCATTGAATGAGTGCCTAGCACCTGTGATCTGAATTTTTCGGTAAGCGAATGAGGGAGTTGCTTTGCTGGCCGCAGCATTAGCAAACGATGGTTTTTCCGAGATGTTTGGCTGTGCCTTCTTTACGGTATTGGATTCACTTCGGCGCGCAGCATGCGCACGTTTACCCGCGTAGCCAACTACATTGTTGAGATCGTTACTGCCGTAGATATCCAGCATTGGCAGCTTTAATTTTTCAATCGATTTAGGTGAGTTCAGCCAAGTTTCACTCGTATCATCTGAAAGGATGCTCACAGCGACAAATGCGATCACGCCGTGACCCTCATTAGTCGCGAGGAATGAGGCAGCCATTGTAGCGCCAAGTCCGTACCCTAGCAGTATGATGTTATTAATTTCTAGGGCACGAAAATGGGCGATGGCGGCTTGAATGCGCTGTGTAGCGCTACTCATTGAGGATGCATAGTCAGAAATCAGGGCGTCACTTTCAAAGGCTGGCAGTTGAATAGAGAGTGTGAACCAGCCGTGCTGTGGCAAGGAGTTTCGCAGCGGTGAGATCACCTCTGGCCAATCAGGATGCCCTCCCATTTCATGCAGCAAGATAAGACCGCCTCGCTGGGTGCCGCGGGTATCATCTCGGTAGAGTGCGATGAACTTTTCATCTGAGCTGTT
>JALSHQ010000245.1 GCA_026982145.1 Gammaproteobacteria bacterium
TGCAGCGCCAGCGTGCACAGCAGCACGCCAGCAGTGACTGGGTTTTTATGATTGATGCTGATGAGCGTGTTACCTCTGAGTTACAGCAGGAAATTAAAGCTGTCGTTGCCAGAGCCCCGCAGCATAATGTCTATCGGGTGCCGATTTTGCCGTGGTGTTTTGGGCGTTTTATTCGCCATAGCGGCTGGTATCCGGCCTATAAAATACGCCTCTATCCCCGCTTAAAGGCGCGCTATGGCGACGAGCGTGTGCATGAAAAATTGCGTTTAGATGACGGGCTGCAAAAGCAAACCCTCAAAGGCGATCTGCTCCACTTCACTTACCGTGATATGAGGCACTACCTAGTGAAGTCAGCCAACTATGCGGATGAATGGGCACAAGAGCGCAAGTTGCAAGGCCGCAAAGCGTCACTGCTTCAGGGGGTGGTTCATGGTGCGGGATGCTTTATCAAGATGTATCTGGTGAAGCGGGGTTTTCTTGATGGGGCTCAGGGCTTTCTATTGGCCATGCTCTCGGCACATTCGACGTTTGTGAAATATGCCGATCTTTGGACGCGAGACCAAGGCGCACCACCAAAAATTAAACCGATCAATCCGCCGAAATAATTTCGTTGTTGTGAACGCGAAAATTGTGCGTTTCAACTGATTGTCGTCGCTCGAAGTAAGCTTTGTACGCATCGTCGTAGCGGGTGCGTGAATCGATGACGGCATCGAAGTTGCCAATAAATCCCAGCATGAATTCCATTGTCTCACGCACGGCATGGTTTGACCCGCTGTTGCCAGTGATGTAGTCACAGCAGTCTTTATTGATAGCATAACGGTGTAGCAGTGGGCCAGCCTGGCGCCTCACCATGAGTCGTAGCCCGCATTCTGCCGCCATACTCAGGTCGTTGACATCATCAAAGACGAAGGCAATATTTTCTGGTGTGATCTTTTGTGTGTGACATAGATGAGCGAGTGCATTACGCTTATCAGCGATGCCAAGATAGACGTGATGGAAATGTTCACGTGTCGCAAAGTGGCGTGCGGTCGGGTTCTGTTCGCCGCTGATGATCGCGGCGATGGGGAACTCATCATTTTGACGCCACAGCCCATAACGCAGCATATTGGTGCCCATTGAGTCTGCTTCGCTGAAGATACTGGGCTGCCCTTCACCTTTGAAGCCATCATTAAAGACGCCATCCCAGTCGAAGACAATCGCTTTGATTTTTTTCAGGCGCGCAGAAATTTCAGCGGCAGGGGAGACAAAAGTACCGCCGAGACCAGTGAAGATCTCGGCGAGTTTTTGAATATCAGCAGTCTTAGCTTGCAACGGTTTGGCTGGTGTTAACCCAGCAGCCCCATCTTCACCAGATCCTGAATGTCGAGAATGCCAGCCGGGGTATTGTTTTCAACCACGATGATGTTATCGATTTTACGTTCATTAAAGATGTTAACCGCTTCCACTAGCAGACTTTCAGCATTCACAGTAATCGGTGTGGTGGTGAAGTCGAGCTCAGCGAGTTTCTTCTCCAGCAATGAATTGCCCACTTCTTGTAGCTTGCGGCGAATGTCGCCATCGGTGAAGATGCCAGCGACATGGCCACTGTCATTAACGATGGTCACAGAGCCAAGTTTAGATTCAGTCATCTTCACCATCGCTTGAATCACGGTATCAGAGCGCTGACAGGTCGGGTTGGCGCCGCCCAGCACATCCTTAACCTTCAACGTCATCAGACGAGTGTGTTCAAAGAACTGGCTAGAGCCAACGGCGGTCAGCTCGTTATCGCACAGGCGTTTGATCACGCTCCACGGTGCGGTGCAGACATGCACACCCGCCAGCATCGCCTGACGTACATGCTCGGGGTAGCGTACTGAAGAGAACATAATCTTGGTGTCGTAGTTATATTTAGAGACAAGGTTCGCAGCCTGCTCATAGAGCGCAATCGCATCGTGTCCCTGATCTTGCAAACGACCCGCCAGTGGGCAGACATAAGCGGCACCGGCGGCCATCGCCATGTAGGCTTGGTTGAGGGTGTAGATCAGATGAACATTCACCTTGTGCCCCTCTTTGGCCAGTGTGCTACAGGCCTGCAGGCCGATGGTTGAAACAGGAATTTTGAAGACTGGCTTGCTCTTCAGCGGCAGTTCCAATAGACGATGCGCTTCTGCGATGATCTCATCGTGGGTCTCGCCCAGCGCTTCCACCTGAATTTCAGGCACCATACCGGAAAGCTTGACGATCGCACCGTCGATATCGGTGATGCCGTGGCGATGCATGAAGGTTGGGGTGGTGGTCAGCCCTTTCAAAAAACCGAGTTGAAATGCCTCTTCAATCTCTTTTAGGTCAACCGAGTCTAGGTATAGATCCATGTTAAGGGGTCCTCAATATTTAGTATGATTAGCTGGCTTAATCTTGCTGCTCTCTAACGACAGCATGAATCTCAAGCAGGGGTTTTATAAATCCTTCCATATCGTCCAGATAGATCTGGCTGGCGGCATCGCAATGCGCTTCGGGTGGATTAGGGTGCGCTTCAACAAAGATGCCGTCGACACCAGCGGCCACCCCTGCGCGTGACAGTGTTGGCAAAAATTCACGGGTGCTCCCTTTCGGGTCTTTGCTGGGGATGCCGTATTTACGAATGCTATGAGTGATGTCA
>JALSHQ010000246.1 GCA_026982145.1 Gammaproteobacteria bacterium
ACAACATGAGCGTCAATCGCTACAAGCAACATACCTACAACACTAAAGACGTACTCACTCTGCTGACAGCAATTCCTATCGTCATCGCAGTTGCCGTACTGTTTGCGGCGCAAGTACCGGCTTAAACCTTAACCGGGTCTTAAACAGGCCTAGGGAAAGAGTTCAAAAAGGGGAGCAGCTTGCTCCCCTTTTTATTTGCCTACTAGCCGTGAAAATAGATGCATTGAAAGTTGGAGGTCATGTAAAAAAGATGTGGCTCGCAGGGGTGATCTGATACACCAAACTTTCGCATAGGAACCGATAGCTCAGGCATCAACTCCGGCACATCAACACAAGTGGCTATGTTAGCATCCACGTTGACTCTCTTTGCAAACATGGCTTTCAATGAAAACCCCCATACGCCTCTCCAAACGTTTGATCGAATTAATCCATTGTTCACGCAGTGAAGCGGATCGCTATATTGAAGGCGGCTGGGTACTGGTTGATGGTGAAATCATCGACCAACCTCAGTTCAAAATAGTCGATCAAAAAGTAGTCTTACATCCCGAGGCCACACTCACCCCTTCTCTGCCCGCCACCCTGCTGCTGCACCTACCCACCGGGTTTGATGTGAATGCCCCGGCAGCGGCACGCGCCCTGATTACCCCTGAAAACCGCTCATCGGACGACCTTTCTGGCGTACGAATGCTCAAACGCCATTTTGCTCGGCTAACGCCCACCACACCACTTGAAGCGGGCGCCACCGGCCTGCTTGTTTTTTCGCAAGATGGCCGTGTTGTGCGACGACTGGTCGATGATGCCAGCAGAAATGAGCAAGAATATATCGTAGAAGTGAGCGGAAAAATCATTCCTGATGGCATCAAGCAACTGAATCGCCCCATGAAACTTGACGACAAACCACTACCCGCGGCTAAAGTGAGCTGGCAAAATGAAATTCGCCTCCGCTTTGCACTGAAAAATGTACGCCCAGGGCAGATCAAATTTATGTGTGAGAGCGTGGGGCTAACCGTCGATAAAATGGTACGCATCCGCATCGGGCGTGTGCCGATGTCAAAATTACCCCCAGGTCAGTGGCGTTATTTACCCCACAGCGCTTTATTTTAGCGCGTGAATAACCGCTAAAATGAATAACAAGCTGTTGTAATTCATCATATCTTCTATAAGATCAGGCAGTGGCTCTGCACGAATTGAAATACCATTTAAACAGACTGATATTTAATCTGCCTCCGGCAAAGGCAGGCAACACTCAACGATTGGCAGCTAAGCGCTTAAAGCAACACTTATGATGATAAGAAACATTACACTCTTCACCCTGCTCACATGCGCGACATGGCAACTCCCTGCCGCCAGTGCACCGCTTTCACCCGCACCCGAGCATAGCGTTTCAGCCGTGCTTATTTCGCAGTTCATTACTCAGTTTCACTACAAAAAAAACAAGTTGGATGATGCCAAATCCCAAGAGATTCTCAAAGAATATATCGATGCGCTCGACCCCAACCGCAACATCTTCACCCAAAACGATATCGACACCTTTGGGCTCTACAGCACCTCACTTGACGATGCAATTCGCCGCGGAAACATGGCACCTGCCTTTCTCATCTATCGGAAATTTAATCGCCGCCGCATAGAACGTGCTGACTACGCGCTGGAACAGCTAGAACAGCCCTTCGACTTTACCATCGATGAAACCTACCAGTTTGATCGCACCGAAGCCGCATGGCCTAAAGATAAAAAAGCGTTAGATGAGATCTGGCAACAGCGCGTAAAGAACGATGTGCTCAGCCTGACATTGGCCAAAAAAAGTGATGAAGAACTCAAAAAAACATTGAGAAAGCGCTACCAGCGCTACAAAACCCGCGCGGATCAAATGAAAGCGGAAGATGTTTACGAAGCGTTTATCAACGCCTACCTCACTTCAATTGAGCCGCACACCGCCTATTTTTCACCACGCACGTCGGAAAACTTCAACATCAATATGCGGCTCTCACTAGAGGGCATCGGTGCAGTGCTGCAAACGGTTGGGGATTACACCGTCATAAAAAAAACCATCTCGGGTGGCCCTGCTGAAATGAGCGGCCAATTCCATCCTGAAGACCGCATTATTGGTGTCGGCCAAGGGAGCGAAGGTGCCATAGAGGATGTTGTTGGCTGGCGCATCGATGATGTTGTTGCCCTTATCCGAGGCCCTAAAAATACGGTCGTTCGACTGCAAGTGCTGCCCAAAGCCGATGGCATTGATGGCACAGGAAAAATCGTCACCATTACCCGGAACAAAATTCAACTGGAAGAACAGCACGCTAAAAAATCGATCATCGAGGTAGCACAGGGTGATCAAACCGCTCGCATTGGCATCATCACAATTCCAACCTTTTACATGGATTTTGAGGCCGCTAGACGTGGTGATAAAGATTACGTCAGCACTACGCGCGACACCCGAAAGCTGCTTAACGAATTAAAGCGTGAAGGTGTTGATGGTGTTGTGATCGACTTGATGGGCAACGGTGGCGGCTCACTCCCCGAGGCGATCTCGCTCACCGGGCTATTTATTAAATCAGGCCCTGTTGTGCAGGTACGCGATAGCGAAAACAACCTCGAGATCAATGAAGATACCGATAACA
>JALSHQ010000247.1 GCA_026982145.1 Gammaproteobacteria bacterium
ACCACTATACTGAACTGGCGCAAGCGGCCTTAAATCGCGCTAGGCAAGGCGAGGGTTCATCGCTTGAATACCACATGTATGCGAATCGATTAAATATTGTCACATTGTCTCAGGCCACTGGGCAATTTCAATGGCAGGTTAAGCGCCATTTGAAGCAGCCCTCAACTCAGATAAAGCCTAAAAAACTATCCCTTTACGCTGATGCTTTGGGTATGACAGTGCCCGATCTGTTAACGACCCCCTAAGCCTTAAACTTTTTACTATTATTTATAACCATGGCCATACCTATGAGTTCGCTTGAAACGCATGCAGGCGGGAACCGCGATTACATCCACCATCACGCCGCGCACTGCGAAAGTGGTGCTGTCTCTTCGTTGTTACGACATTATGGGCTGGACATTAGTGAGGCTATGACGTTTGGCTTGTCGTCATCTTTAATATTTGCACATTTTCCTTTTGTAAAGATTGAAGGCGCACCTCTGACTGCATATCGAGCCATGCCGGGTGCGATTGTTAAGTCGACCCACAAGGTGTTAGGCGTCAAAATGAAGCGTGAGCGTTTTCGTGACCCTCAGGCCGGGATGGATAGGCTAAATGAGTTGTTGGCACGCGGCGAGGTCGTGGGCATGCAATCTTCAGTCTACTGGTTGCCATACTTTCCACCCAATATGCGCTTTCATTTTAATGCCCATAATATGGTGGCTTATGGCAAAGCGGGTGATGATTATCTTATTAGCGACCCCGTAGTTGAGCACCCGGTCACTTGCCCTGCTGAAGATCTAAAGAAAGCGCGCTTTGTTAAAGGGATGTTTGCCCCCAAGGGGCTACTCTATTACCCAGTCAACACCCCTGTTGAAATTGATTTTGAGAAAGCGGTTGCACGTGCGATTAAGAAAACAAGCTTTGTGATGCTGAAAACGCCACTGCCTTTTATCGGTGTACGTGGCATACGTTATCTTGCCGGTCGGATTCGTAAGCTTGGCAGCCCTGCGAGTGATGCTCGATATGCGCTGATTTTTATCGCAACCATTGTGAGAATGCAGGAGGAAATTGGGACTGGAGGCGGGGGCTTCCGCTTTATTTACGCCTCATTTCTGCAAGAGGCAGCGGCTAAAATAAATGAGCCACGCTTGCAGGAAGCATCAGAACTGATGACACACTCTGGTGATGCGTGGCGTGAATTTGCACTGCTCGCGGCACGCTTCTGTAAAAAGCGCTCTGATGTCACGTTAGACCAAATTGCCGATGCCTTACTGGTGTGTGCCGACTATGAGCAAGATACTTTTCGCCTGCTGCGTGCTATCCGTTTATAACATTGAAATCAAGACGGCGGCGTAGCGGTCTTGTTTGTCGCGGTTGATGTGGAGTAAACCCTCACCCTGCTTGGCGGTAACAAATGATGCGATGGTGTAAGCGCAGTGAGTGTGATGAAAAGGCGCGGTCTGGCGGCAGTCATAGCGATGAGAAATGGCCAAAGCAGATGTGAAATATTGATGCATCGAATCACTGATATTGGACCCAGTCGTTAAATGGGTGACGCTCTTCAGTGGCTGTTCTTTAAGAAACGCTATTAACGCGGACTTATTAGAAAAAAATTTCACCCATTTGCAACAGGCAAGGGGGGATGCGGTCTCACCTGAACCGATATGCAGCCAGCTACTTCCTTCGGCTAGCGGTGCGTTTTCAGCGATGCCCATACGTTCCCGATGATCGGCCAAGGGGGAGGCGCACTCCTCAACACCACCCACAAGTGCCGACGGGGCTTTTTTTTGTGAACAGCTTATGTTGAATGTGGCAATGTCGAGTGCCGTTTCAAAGGGGAATGTTTGGTGGGCTATCGTTAGATTTGAACTGTGCAATTTTAAGTTCTGTGCTAAATAGAAACCGGCCATATTGTTGGAGATATTAAGAAAGGTGATCGGCATGGGTGCCTCACTCTCTCTGTAGAGTGAAGCGGTCATATTCACCACGTCGGCGATGTTGCCTTGCTCCGAGGCGAGGTAGATGCCGCAATCCTCCTGCACCGCAGCTTTTGAATGATCCACACATGACTTAGCACCTATCAAGGTGAGCTCAATAAAGTGGTTAATACGGCGAAAGCGTTTCCCCCAAGCGGCTTGAAGCTGCAGTTTAAGATCGAGCGGGGTGGTGTCGTCTGTTGGCCAAGCATGAGCCGCTGCGCCGTAGATATAAATATTTTTACTGTTCATGGGCGGTTGGAGATAATCAACGAGGTATTGTTGCCACCAAACCCAAAGTGGTTGAGCATAATATTACCACCAGAAAAGGGGTGTGGTTGCGTTAATGGGGCACAGCCACAGGCTTCATCAATGGTGGTGAAGTTTGGTGTTGCGGGAATAAAGTTATTTTTAATACATGCCAGTAGCACGACTGCTTCCAGCACACCACATGCCCCTAAAGTATGCCCAAGATAAGGTTTCAATGAGGTAAATGGCGGTATGTTCCCCTCAAATACTTGCCGCATCCCCTCTGCTTCAGCACTGTCATTGGCTGGGGTGCTCGTGCCGTGTGCTTTGATGATGTCAACATCAGCTGGAGATGTAGCAGTATCATTAAGTGCTTGCTGTATCACTGCGGCA
>JALSHQ010000248.1 GCA_026982145.1 Gammaproteobacteria bacterium
TGAAAACAACGTCCCTTACTTTGGTATCTGTTTAGGGATGCAAGTCGCCGTGGCTGAGTTTGCACGTAATGTCGCGGGTATGAGCGGTGCGCATAGTACCGAATTCGATACCAGCACGCCCTACCCTGTGATTGCACTGGTCACTGAATGGACGGCGGCTGATGGCAGTGTTGAAAAGCGTGACGCTTCATCAAACCTTGGAGGCACCATGCGCCTTGGGGCGCAGCAGTGCCGCTTGGTTGAAGGGACAAAAGCTCGGGAGACGTATGGGCAGGAGGTGATTTCAGAACGCCACCGCCATCGTTATGAAGTGAACTCCAGTTTGTTGGATAAACTGGTACAAGCTGGGATGGTCGTTTCGGGTAAGTCGATGGATGGTGAGTTGGTGGAGATGATTGAATTGCCGAATCATCCTTGGTTTATCGCATCACAATTTCACCCGGAGTTCACATCGAACCCGCGTGATGGTCATCCACTGTTTAGTGGTTTTGTTCAGGCGGCGCGTGATCGAAAAGCGCGTTGAACAAGTCGGAATTAAAAAGTAACTGTAAGTCATAGGAATAGGAAAAGAGAAAAAATGTCGAATATTACTGAAGTGCGCGGACGCGAAATTATCGATTCACGAGGCAATCCAACCGTAGAGGCTGATGTGGTACTGGCCTCAGGTGCGATAGGGCGTGCAGCCGTGCCATCGGGCGCCTCTACCGGCGCGCGCGAAGCGGTTGAGCTACGCGATGATGAAGCCAGCCGTTTTGGCGGTAAGGGTGTGTTAAAAGCCGTCTCCCATGTTAATGGTGAAATTGCTAAAGCACTGATCGGGCAAGATGGCTTGAATCAGGCTGCACTGGATCAGACCATGATTGACCTTGATGGCACCCACAACAAAGGGCGTCTGGGCGCTAATGCACTGCTGGCCGTTTCACTGGCGGCCGCACGTGCCGCCGCTGAAGAGAAAGGCATTGCCCTTTATCAGTCGCTGGGCGATGCCTCCAAATTCCGCATGCCAGTACCGATGATGAACGTGATCAATGGCGGCGCACATGCGGATAATAGCGTTGATATGCAAGAATTTATGATCATGCCCGTCGGTGCCCGCAGCTTTTCTCAAGCCTTGCAGATGGGCGCTGAAACCTTTCATGCGCTGAGAAAAGTGCTGGCTGATAAGGGGTTCAACACGGCAGTGGGTGATGAAGGTGGTTTTGCGCCTGACCTGCCCTCTAATGAGTCTGCGATTGAAGTGATCCTTGAGGCGATCTCAAAAGCGGGCTACACCGCAGGCAAGGATATTTTCATTGCGCTGGACCCAGCAAGCAGTGAATTTTATAAGGACGGCCTCTACTGCCTTGACTCAGAAAATAGAAAGCTGACCCCGGCTGAGTTTGTCGATTATTTGGCAGACTGGGTGGAACGTTTTCCTATCGTCTCTATCGAAGATGGTATGGCGGAAGATGATTGGGATGGCTGGGATATGCTGACCAAAAAAATCGGAGACCGGGTGCAACTGGTCGGCGATGATCTGTTTGTCACTAATACTGAAATCCTCAAAGAGGGGATCGATAAAAGCATCGCCAATTCTATCTTGATCAAAGTTAACCAGATCGGCACGCTGACTGAATCTATTGCCGCAATCAATATGGCGAATGATGCTGGTTTTACCGCTGTCGTTTCACATCGCTCAGGTGAAACTGAAGATGCGTTTATCGCAGATCTTGCAGTTGCAACGGGCGTGGGTCAGATCAAAACGGGTTCAATGTCGCGATCAGACCGTATCGCTAAATATAACCAGCTACTGCGTATCGAAGAAGCACTGGGTGACAAAGCGATTTACCCGGGGCTTGACGCATTCACAACTGCTGTTTCAGGGTAAGACTCAAGCGTCGTTTGGCGAGGTTGGTCTATGGTGACAACAATGAGTTTAGCAGGGGAGTCTGATAAACTCATGTCACCCATGAAGATCATCTTCGCCATTCTGTTTGTGATACTTCTGTTATTACAAATCAAATTGTGGAGTGGTGATGGCGGTGTCGTTGAAACCCTGAAACTGCAACAGACGGTAGAGCATCAGCGGCAAGAAAATAGCAGCCTGATGGAGCGCAATCAAGCGCTTGAAGCTGAAGTCGAAGACCTGAAAAAAGGGGTTGATGCGATTGAGGAACGCGCACGTAGCGAGTTAGGTTTGATCAAACCTGGTGAGACCTTTTTCCAGACCGTCGATGAATAACCCCCAAGTCTATTTTTCAACGCAGCCATGAGCAGAGCGCCGCGCTACTGGGGGGTGGTTCCTGCTTCCGGTGTGGGTAAGCGCATGGGTTGTGAATTGCCGAAACAGTACCTCACACTGCATGGGAAAACTCTTTTAGAGCTTGCGATTGAGCGAATGGCTGCTCATCCACGCATTGCCGGGGTGGTGGTGGCAGTGGCGGCGCATGATGATCGTTGGCAAACCCTTGAAGCGGATTTTGGTGATAGGGTGAGCTGGGTGACAGGCGGGGAAGAGCGTTACCATTCTGTATTAAACGGGTTGCAGGCGCTGAGTAAATTTGCACTACAGAATGATTGGGTATTAGTGCATGATGCCGCACGTCCTTG
>JALSHQ010000249.1 GCA_026982145.1 Gammaproteobacteria bacterium
CGCGCGGCGTGAGACCTCTTTCATTTACTCGCCCCCACTTCGGCAGTGGAAAGTGGCAAAGCATCACCTATGGCGATATTAGGGAACAGCTCAACGGTCTCGAGGGTGGTGACATTAACAACGTCGGCGCTTCTCACACGATCCATCACATGTACCAGCGTCTGATATTCAATGTTTGGTTCTAACAGTAAGGTGATATTGAGCTCTTCCGGAAAGCGGATTTTAATTTCAACCAGTAACTCACTAAATGCATTCCAGTCAGTCGTCTCTGCACTGCGTTTGAAACGCTTAATCAGGCCCAGGCGGCGATCTTGCACATCAAAGCTCTCTTGCCTAATCACCAGTTCGAGTTCAAGCTTAACCTTCTCCTCTTGCTGTGACTGTGCATCTTTGGCGGGCAAGTTAAGCTCAATAACAGTCATCCGTGAAAAGACAGCCGTCACTAGCAGAAACGGCACCAAGATCACCATCAAATTCATGAATGCGGTGATATTGAGCTCTGCGACCTCTTTTTTATGATGTCTACGTCGTGTACGCATGTTGATTCTACATCTCTATTCCGATTTCATCTCAGCTTCTATTCAGTCTTGTCAATGGCTGTGCTGACACACCGACTGCCTGCTTACCACGGTTTCAGATGACTATTGTTTGTAATCCTGCTCACTCACAATATTCAGGCACTTCACTGCCACCATCTCTAATTCATCAACAAGATGAGCTGTTTTGGTTGCCAAAAATGAGTGTAGAAATAACATTGGAATCGCCGCGATCAAACCAAATGCGGTAGTGTTCATTGCCACTGAAATGCTGGCAGAGAGTAGATCTGCCTTCTCGGCCGGGTCGGCTGACGCAACAGCTGTGAACGCCTCAATCAAACCAATAATGGTGCCCAGAAGCCCTAGCAGGGTGGCAATATTGGCGTAGGTTGCGAGGTAGTGGGTGCGCTGCTCAAGCTCCGGGATCACTTCCATCATCCCCTCTTCCATGGCTGTCTCTAGGTCATTTCGGCGGCGGGTCTGCCCCAAACGGGAGAAACCATAACTCAACATATGCGCCATGGGTGTCTTATTATCTGCCGTAATCTTGGCTGCCTTATCAAACTCATTTTTTTTCAGCAACGGCACAAGCTCTGCCCAGATCTTGTTTGAGTTACGCTGAGTTGCGCTCAGATAAAGGTAGCGTTCCAGTGCTATCGCCATGCCCAACGCCAACACGGCGAGAATGGGATACATAAAGGGCCCACCTGTCTGAAAGAAACTGACTACCTCCATGACACACTCCTTGAAAACATACGTGAATATCTTAAAAAATTACTGAGTAAAAACGTCGCTATTCCGGTCGTGCTACGTCGTTCTATTCAGCCCCCTGAAACAGGTGCTAAAAACATAAAGTCTGCGCCTTATGCATCCGAGCATATTCTAATTCGAGAAAGCTAAATCGAGCAGTGATTTTACCCATCATCACTCCACTACCACCGAAATTACTGCGAAACCACGCCATCGCCTCACAACACTGTGGTTCGTATTTTTATATCGACCACTCATGAGGTGACTGAAATAAAATTAAAATGCCACAACAATTTTGAACGGGTTAAAACAATAGCCATTATCGAAGCTCCGAACCACCCTCGTCCATATCCGGCATCACCGGCTTAATACGCAGGTCAGTAATGCTGTGGAGAATGATGTCCTGCGCTTGCACGCGGCGTATTGTTTCAACCTCTTGCCAAGGGACAATGTAAAGAATTTGCGGCAACTCTTTGTTGCCTCGGATTTGAACACCATCAAGGTTGATCACATCACCATCAGCAATCACCGCTTGAATTTCGGCACTGCTCAGTGGCTCGCTTTCCCCCTCTGCATAGAGGCTACTGGCGAACAGTGAAACCATTCCAATGAAAACCCAGCGCATGCGCCCATTACCCTTCATCAGCACCCTCCTCAGGAGCTAACTGTGCTTCCAGCTCTTTTACCCAAGCTAATGTCGCTTCATCTTCATCTGTAATCAACGCTAGGTATCGATAATAATGGTGCACTGCCTTTTCAATATCTTGATAGAAGGTGTCATAAAGCAGTGCTAAATTGTAGTGTGAGTGTGCGTGCTGCGGCGCTTTCTCTAGCGCTGTGGTGTAATGCTTCAGCGCGAGTGGAGCATCATTTCTTTGATGCGCAACCATGCCAAGCAGGTAATCTGCAACAGCAATTTCTGGCTCCAGTGCCAAAGCACGCTCTGCTGCTTGCTGTGCGCGATCCCATTCACCACGCCGAAACATAATTAGCCCGATATTGACCCACGGCGCCCCCGCCTGCGGATAAAGCTGCGCAAGCCCGCGCAAAAGCGCCTCAGCAACAATCGGTTTACCGTCCTTCAGTGCTGCTATCGCCGCGCTAAGATCAGGAGCCACTGCAGTGGGTGCCTGCTGAACAGGCGGCTCCTTGGCCGTATTGTTAGGCGTGGCTGCACAACCAGCCAACAGCAGTACTAACATCAACCATAGGATATTAGTTCGCATACAGATCCACCTTTACTGGCCTTGCATACCTTGCAGGAAAAATCTCTCTCAGGCGGCTATA
>JALSHQ010000250.1 GCA_026982145.1 Gammaproteobacteria bacterium
GCGGTGCCACACCCGGCGCGTCACAGTGCTGCGGCTTGGCCACACTACGTAGCGCTGATGGAGCAGCGCATCGCAGAGCGCAACCACACACCACTGAGTGATGAGGAGCGCCTAATGATTATCAGCTACCTGCGTAAACATGCGCGCTAAGGGCGCTGCGCTCATCGGGGTCGTGTTAGCGCTGCTCGTGACTGGCCATGCAGCCGCAGATCGCTTTAGTGATGCGGGTGTTGAACGACCCAAAGCCCGGCTGCAAGCCCCCGCTTTCTCTCTGGAGTTGTTAAGTGATGGCTCGCAGGTTTCACTTACCGATTATCAGGGTAAAGTGATACTGCTTAATTTTTGGGCGACTTGGTGCGCGCCGTGCCGCGAAGAGATGCCCGCCATGCAGACGCTATGGGAGCGTTACCGTAGCGAGGGGTTTGAGATATTGGCCGTTGCGGCAGACCGTCGTGGACGAAAAAATGTGGCTCCATTTATTACAGAGCATGGCTTTAAATACCCCATACTGCTTGATGCAGATGGCACCGTTCGAAATCGCTATGAAGTGGTCGGATTGCCGATGAGCTACCTGATCGGGCGTGACGGGAAAATCTCAGGCCGAGTGGTAGGGGTGATTGATTGGACGAGCCGTGATGCCATTCATTTGATTGAAACCATGCTACAGCAATCCCCCCCTTGAGCAGCTGTTTGGTAATGCTAAGGAACCTCTGGTTTATTCATGAACTCGTACCTTGCGCCTAAAATATCCATCTTCTGCGTTGTTCATCTTCGCACCCCAAGAGTACTTCTTCAGCAATGCTACCGCATTCCTTCAGGGTGAAATAGCCTGCTACAGTGTGCCCCTTGGGTATTACGTGCGATTCGCGCCTTGCACCCAAAGGGCATAACAAATCTGAGCATTTTAGATCGCAACCCACTTCGCTCAGAATAAATCAGAGGTTTCTTAGATGAGACTAAAGCACAGGTTGATGACACGGCATCTAAGCTAGACGCCGCAAAAGCCCAGATGGATGCGACGAAAGAAAAAGGAGAAAAAATGGTAGGGGATATGAAAGGCTTGGCAAGCATTTCAGATGATGAGTAACACTCGCTTTATTTAGATTTAGAGCGAACCTCTCAGGCAAGGTTGCCTGAGAGGTGTGATGTTGATAAGTCTTGCGCTTTAGTCCATCAATGTCACAGGTTGTCCAAAATGATAGCCTTGGGCAAAGTCAATGCCGAGCACTTTTAGTTTTTTAAGTACCGCACCATTTTCAACACACTCTGCGATCGTCTGCATGCCCATCACATGGCCAATATCATTAATCGAACGGACAAGTGCGAGATCCATTGGGTCATGAGTGATGTCTTTCACAAAGCCACCATCAATTTTTAGAAAGTCGACCGGTAGATTCTTTAAATATAAGAAAGAAGACATGCCAGAGCCGAAGTCATCCAACGCAAAGCGGCAGCCCTTCTTTTTAAGTGCGCGAATAAAATGGGTTGCGCTGGTTAAATTCACAATCGTGGCGGTTTCAGTAATTTCAAAACAAATTTTTCCTGGCGGAATATTATATTTCTCAAACAGGTTGATGGTGTACTGAAGAAATTTATCATCGCCCACCGAGTGACCTGAAAGGTTAATCGCGCACATTTCAAGCTTTTCAAGTGACTCCGGCGAGCTGTTTAGCCACTTAAAAATGGTGTTGACCACCCAACGATCAAGCTTCGGCATTAAGTTGTAACGTTCTGCCGCAGGTAAAAATGAGTTCGGCATTGCCAATGCACCTTCTTCATCTTTCATGCGGATCAGCACTTCGTAGTGGTCACCCTCTGTAGTGTACTTTCCAATAGGGGTGATATCTTGTCGATAAAGGGTGAAGTTGTTCTCTTCAAGCCCTTGTGTGATGCGAGATACCCAGCGCATTTCACCGTGACGCTGTGCCACGGTGGTGTCATCTTCTTCGTAGCTATGGATGCGATTTCTGCCGGCTTCTTTCGCCGCATAACAGGCACTATCTGCAATGCTCAGCACAACGCCGAGGCTGCCACTGCTTTTATTGATTGGCACTAGCCCGATACTGACGCCCACCACAAAACTGTTCCCCTCCCAAGTGAAGCGGTATGACTCAACGGCTTCACAGAGGCTTTCAGCGACATTGCGCGCCTCATCTGGGCCGCAATATTCGAGTAACACGGCGAACTCATCCCCCCCAAGCCTTGCTAGGGTGTCGTGCTTGCGCATCTGGGATTGTAACAATGATGTGATCTGCCTTAGGAGTTCATCGCCTGCTGCATGGCCGCAGGTGTCGTTAACCACTTTAAACTGGTCAAGATCCATATAAAGCAAGCCGTGATCATACTGGTTAATGCGTGCTTGCTCGATAGCATGTTCAAGGCGCTCTTCAAATTCGCGCCGATTAATCAGCCCAGTCAGCGCATCATGGCGTGCTTGGTAGATGAGTTGTTGGGAAAGTTTTCGGGATTCGGTCACATCATGGAACACCATGACGACGCCAATCAATTCACCTGCTTGGTTTCTAATAGGTGCTGCAGAATCTTCAATAGCAATTTCGCTGCCAT
>JALSHQ010000251.1 GCA_026982145.1 Gammaproteobacteria bacterium
TATCGACCAAAGGGAGCGTGTCGGGCTGAGTGGTTTTCTCGAACATACGAAAAAAAACAGGCTCAAGGCTGTCGGCATTTTTAATTTTTTCGTACCAACCGTTAGAGGCTGCGGCAAGCTGTTTTAGCAGGAGTTCATCGGCCTCGCCGGAGAGCGCAATGGTATGAATCGTTGCACCGGCACCCGCGAGCCTAGGAATGATGTTGTTGATAATGTTGTCACGTGATACGCGGTTTTTACTTGCGTCACTATCGATATCAACCAGCCCGTCGGTGAGTAGGATAATGGTACGTGAGAAGTTTTTATCCTCTCTTTTCCAATCCCAAGTTGATTTACTGAGCGTATCTTCAATGTTAGTAAATAGCCCGTTGGAGCGAATCTCACCAGCGGCTTCGGTTGCTCGTTGTTTCCATTGGCTGTCGACCGTATCCAGCGGCACGAGCATATTGACGTGGCGGCCAAAGGTCCACACGCCTGCGCGAGCACCGGTAGGGAGCAGGTTAGCAAGCAGCCGCAGTGCTGGAGTGCGAAGATTGTCTGGGTCATTCCACTTCATGCTGCCAGAGACATCGATTAAAATTCTAATGTCATGGATCGGAGGCGTCTGTTTTGTCTCCGCGTACAAGCCAGCGCTGTAGCCGAAACAGAGGCAGACTGAAATGACTGCGAATTTAAATCCCTTTTTATTCAATGCACACCTGAGGCAGATACAGTTCTTATATAAGAGCGTATCGGTGTGATGATTTGATTCTTTAAAAGAAGCGTTTTTGTGCGGGGGCTGTACTGGTTTATTGGCAGTTGTTTGGCGTGATTTTTTACTGTGGATTAGAATAAAGTAAAGATTTTGCATTGTAACGAACGGGATAATTCCTTGTGTTTTATGTGTGACAATTTCTAAAGAATCGCCTTGAATGATCGAAAAATCCATATTTAGAAAGCGGTTAATAACGCTATAACACTATAATAAATATGTTATTTTTCAGGTAAATAAGACTTGCATATTTGTTGAGTGTTTTGATATGTTACTTCTCGAAGGAGGGGTGTAGTAGTGAGCGCATTCCTGACATACATACAGAGTTTGATTTTGAGGAGATGAGAATAATGTCTGATGCAAATATTTCTAAACAGGATGGTCTTTTTGTTTTCGCGATTACCGCGATCATTGTTGTTTTAGGCCTGATCGGCGTAAACATCTAAGTGCCCTACTTTGAGTGAGTTTTAGCTCGCTCATCTGTAGTTTCACTTTAAAGTAATAAGTTAGATGTGTTTGTCCTTGCTCCTTGTGAGTGAGGGCAAGCAAACCTCAGCGGTGGTGAGTTTAACCCCCAATTAAATGGCTAAATGCCTTATTTGGAGAGTTAAGGCCACCGCTTTTATGTGGGTGATTATTTCCTCGCCCAGAGGTAGAGATGCATAGCTCTTGATTCCTTAACCTTCTTTATGTATGGTTTATATACCTCTCGAAATGAGTGGTTATTATCCCAGTGTTTTAGTAGGTTTATCCTGCTGCAATGTTGGTTGTCCCAGTACTTAAAGTTCAATGTCGAATTAGGAGAAGCTTCATGTCAACAGCAGTAAATATTAACAAAAATGACTCATTGATTGTTATCGCGATGACCGCCATTACTTTGGGTCTTTGGGCGCTTGCGCTTGTGATTGGCTAGCCAGATGGCGAGCTGACCTATTTGCAGTAGCTTGTAGATCGAAAAAAGCCAGTGCGGGTTTTCTTGCACTGGCTTTTTTGTGCTTGCTATTTCCGTTCTACTGTTTGGAGGCTAGGCGAGAGTGGGCGCGATGTCATTGATTCAGTTAAACTTGCAGCATGCAGGCACGATTTGAATTACTGAAAATTTTGGCGGATGGGAATTTCTACTCAGGCGATGAGCTAGGGCGTGCGCTGGGGGTTGGGCGTAGTGCGATCTGGCAGCAGGTGCAGAGTTTGCGTAGCTGTGGCCTTGATATCTATGCGGTGACGGGGCGAGGTTACCGGCTCAGTGCGCCGCTTGAGCTGCTTTGCGAGTCTCAAATTGCTGATGCGTTGCCGCTTGATGTGCGCCCTCTCGTTGCTGGGATCGATATTCATCAAGCGCTCGACTCCACTAATCGTTACCTGATGCGCCCGGAGGCGCAATTGTTGCCAAGTGGTTCGGTCTGCTTGGCAGAATACCAGTCAGCCGGTCGTGGTCGGCAAGGGCGTCGATGGGTCTCATCTTTTGGCGCTAACCTCTGTTTTTCATTAGTATGGCGTTTTAGTTGCGGTCCGGACGCGCTTTCCGGCTTGTCGCTCGCGGTGGCCGTGGTTGTTGCGCAGGGCTTGTCATCACTGGGGGTGGCTCAGCCGGGATTGAAGTGGCCGAATGATCTGCAAATTAACGGGCGGAAGCTGGCGGGCATTTTGCTGGAGATGAGTGGCGAATCATCAGGGTCTAGTCGTGTGGTGATTGGGGTGGGGGTGAACTTGCGAGCCGCATCTGAGATTGATGAATCAATCGATCAGCCTTGGGTGGCGCTGGATGAGCTGCTGCCCGAACCCGCTTCTCGCAATCGTACCGCCGCAGTTTTG
>JALSHQ010000252.1 GCA_026982145.1 Gammaproteobacteria bacterium
TGTTCTTATCCAACGACCCATCTTGATCATTGCCTGTTGCTGTCGGGTTGGGGTTGCTACCTATTCGGCGTGACCAAGCGGCTTCTGCTTTCACCCCTTTAGTGTTCTTCCAGCGAGCCTTAACACCCATACCTTTGAGGCCATAATCCGGCGAGGCGTTTTTGTTGTAGACGCGCCCCATGTCGTAGAAACCAGCCAGAGTAAAGTTTTGGGGCAGCCGTCTGCGCAGCTCAAAGCTGATTCGCCACCCCTGAGAACCAGAAGCTTCACTGTTGGGGTAGGCGCGCACATCATTGGCTCCACCGATGTAAAAACGCTCGGAGGAATCTAAGTGCTGATCTGCCAATTGCGCGGCCACTAAAGCGAGCAGCTCTGTATTGTGCGCAATAAATTGCAAGCGGCTCGCGCCCAACGTGAGCTTATTGAAGCTCCCTTCCAATGCGCCATCTTCACTTATCTCTCGCGCACCTAGCCGCACATTGCCCAGTGTTAATGAAGTGTTGGCACTGTTGATGCCGCCGCCCGCCAGCTTGTCAGGCATGTTCCCCGCCAAACTGAAGGCGAGGCCGTTAATCGAATAGTTTGACTGTGTGGTTGATAGCGCTTCATTGGCGTATCTTTTACGGGTGAGGTCGATCGCCAATGAGAGGTTCTGTTGATGAGAACGTATCAGCGGATAGCTGGCATTGATGCCGAAACTTTTGAAATCGCCCTTGGCATCCAGCGCTGCGAACTCGCGGCTGACCAGTTTATAATCCATGTAGGCCACTTTTGCCCCTACGCGTAACCCCGGTAGGGCTG
This sequence comes from Gammaproteobacteria bacterium, assembly GCA_026982145.1. Lineage (GTDB taxonomy): Bacteria > Pseudomonadota > Gammaproteobacteria > SZUA-140 > SZUA-140 > SZUA-76. The sequence continues at coordinate 802 of JALSHQ010000252.1, forward strand.
CGGGCAATGAATAGCCCAATTGAATATAGTCACTGCCTCGGCTACGAATAAGATAGGAGGTGAGCAGATCCCCCCTTTTAGATGGGCTGTTTAGATTCAGGCTCGCCCAACGACGTGTGCTACCGGTGGACCTGCTGCCGTGGTTATTAATGCCAACCCCACCGCTCACCAGAGGCTCATCCGAGAGTGACAATTGCAGCGCCGTTTCTGCAGGCCGCTCTCCTGCACTTAATGCGCCAGACACATTGACACCGGGCAGATCGTCCGCAATCAAAATGCTGCGCTCCAGCGCCTGAATATTCACCCGTTGATTCAGTGGCGAAACGTCGTTGACGATTTTAGCGATAACGTCTGGATTGATGCGGGTCGCTGTTGATCGGTCTTTGATCTGCGCCCCAGCAAAGCGCGCCTCGATAATTTTAATGGTGATCACACCCTCGGTCACATCCTGCTTTGGCAAGCCAGCTCTTGCCAGCCAGCCAGCATCACGATAGAAAGTTTCAATGGTACGAGTAGCGGTACGCATTTGATTGAAAGTTAGCTTCTGGTTCAGGTAGGGTGCCAGCACATGCTCAAGCTGCTCATGACTAAACTGCGTGTTACCTTTAAATTTGAAGGCACGGACAAAAACGTTCACCCCACCTTTTTTAGTCGGTGGCTTGCTCGCCTCAGGGGTGTCGATGGGCGGTATGTCACGGGCAGGTTTTTGAACGTCGGGCTGCTGTTTAACATCACGTTCTAGGGTGCCGGCATCCGGTGCTGCCTGCACAAGAGAGGGGCTGGATAGTGTTATAAATGATAAAAATAGCAGACGTAGAAATATTCTCATGCCCGTATATTCCTTGATACCTTAGTCATGTTTCCCTATTGATAGCCATGAGGAGATGCTCTGCACCCCTTCACGAGCCGTATCGACTCATAAAATCAACTCTTTAATAAACATGACATATCAATGGGGTAATGCTTTAAAGTGCAGCGAAACACGTGCCGCTTCGCAAACAGGTCAAGCTGAGTTTAGGCAGAGGTATCCAGAGTATTCATTGGTGATCGCGCATTTTCATCAAATAGAGTGCGCGCTCTTCGAGCGAGGACGAAGCCACTGGGCAAGCATTAAGCACCCAGCCACCTTCAACAGCTTTTAGAACAAGCCGCTCGTAGGCGGCTGGCAGGAGTAAATGGTGCCTCAGTCAGCCATCACAGAGATGCGACCGGTTCGTTTAAGGCGTTTTTAGTTCGCGAGGCAGGGAGAAGACTATGTTCTCCTCGCGCCCTTTAATGTTTTCAACGCGCTCAATGCCCGATGTTTTTAAATAGGCAATCACCTCTTCAACCAACACCTCGGGTACTGACGCCCCGGCAGTGACCCCAACCACATGCGCCTCTACCAGCCATGCGGCGTCAATTTCACTGGCGTTATCAATCAAGTAAGCTTCCACCCCTTGGCGACCAGCCATTTCGCGCAGGCGGTTTGAGTTAGAGCTGTTGCGTGAGCCCACCACCAAAATTAGGTCACACTGTTTCGCTAACGCTTTCACCGCATCTTGGCGGTTCTGCGTGGCATAACAGATATCATCGCGCTTCGGCCCTTTGATCTCTGGAAAACGCTTTTGCAGCGCCTCAATCACCACTGCGGTGTCATCCATCGATAGTGTGGTCTGGGTGACAAATGAGAGTTTACTGGGGTTCTTGACGACCAGCCGCTCAACATCTTCGACCGATTCGACGAGGTACATCCCCCCCTCCTTATTTTTATATTGCCCGAGCGTGCCCTCCACCTCCGGATGACCCGCATGGCCAATCAGGATGCACTCTTGCCCATCACGTTCATAGCGCACCACTTCGAGGTGGACTTTGGTCACCAGCGGGCAGGTCGCATCAAAGACTCGCAAACCGCGTTTGCCCGCCTCTTCTCTGACCGCTTTTGAGACGCCGTGCGCGCTGAAGATCAACGTTGCATTGTCGGGCACTTCTGAAATCTCTTCGATAAAGATAGCCCCTTTATCCTGCAGCCCTTCAACCACAAATTTGTTATGCACCACTTCATGGCGCACATAGATCGGGCGCCCAAACTGCTCCAGCACGCGCTCAACAATTTCAATGGCACGCTCAACCCCCGCACAAAAACCACGCGGGTTCGCTAACAACACCTGCTCTGCCTTCACTTTGTTCATCCTTATTACTTATCCGCCTGCGGTTGCGCTTCTTTATTAAACAACGCATCAATGATTAACAGTACGGCTCCAATACAGATGGCCGAATCTGCAACATTGAAAGCGGGCCAGTGCCAGCCACCATAATAGACATCGATAAAGTCAATGACATAACCGTGTGCGATGCGATCCCACACATTGCCGATCGCCCCCCCCAGTACGAGTGATAGTGCAATCGCTAACCGCAGCTCATGCTGTTTAAGGCGCGTGATCCAGACAATGATGACAATACTAACAACGATGGCTAACACTGCAAAAAACCAACGTTGCCACCCTCCCGCATCGCTCAAAAAACTAAAAGCCGCGCCGGTATTGTGTACCAGCACCAGATTCAATGACGGCATGATGGGAATCGACTGAAAGAGGTAGAGCGAATCTGTCACCCAATATTTGGTCACTTGGTCGAAAACCACCACAAAAGCAGAGAGCCAGAACCATTTCAACATCATCTCATCTACCTTTAAGCGAACCGACGCGATTCGCCATCACCGGCCACATTATCAACACAACGCCCACACAACGCAGGGTGTTCACTGCTCACCCCTACATCTTCACGATGGTGCCAGCAACGATCACACTTGGCGTGTTCACTCGCTTTCACCTTGAGCCACAGTGTGGGTTGATCTTTCTGCGTCACTTCAACGGCATCTTCGGGCTTCTCATCCAGCCGGTGTGTTCGCGCATATGAGGTGATTAAAACAAAACGCAGTTCGTCGTCAAATTTCGAGAGCAGCGCCAGTTGCGCATCATCACAGTAAAGGTCCACTTCTGCCTCCAGCGCAGAACCAATCTCACCACTTGCACGCAACCCTTCTAACGCTTTGGAGACAGACTCGCGCACCGCAATCACTACCGCCCACTCCTCTTGGCTAAACTGCTGCCCGCTCACTTGCGGAAATTGATAGAGCGTCTCAAGAAAAACAGATTCACTGCGCTCGCCTGGGATATGACGCCAAATATCTTCCGCCGTAAAACTCAACACCGGTGCCAACCAGCGCGCCAGTGCCTCTACAATGTGATACATCGCGGTCTGTGCTGAGCGGCGTGCGACGCTATCGGCCTGCGTGGTGTATTGACGATCTTTGATGATGTCGAGGTAAAAGCTACCCAGGTCCACCGCGCAAAAATTATGTATTTTTTGATAAACGAGGTGAAACTCGTAACGCCCATAAGCATCACGCACCTCCTCCTGCAACTGCTGTGCACGCGCCACCGCCCATTGATCTAGCGCTAACATCTGCTCCGGTGAAACCTGATCAACCGCAGGATTAAAACCGTTTAGGTTCGCGAGTAGAAAGCGCGCTGTATTACGCATGCGGCGATAGGCGTCTGCCATCCGTTTAAGAATCTCATCCGAGACATTCATCTCGGTGCGGTAGTCAGTGGCCGCCACCCACAGACGCAAGATATCTGCCCCCAGTGAGTTCATGATTTTTTGTGGTGCGATCACATTGCCCAGCGACTTCGACATCTTGCGCCCTTTGGCATCGACCGTGAAACCGTGGGTCAACACTGATTTATAAGGTGCCTCGCCATTCATCGCCACCGATGAAAGCAGGGAAGATTGAAACCAGCCGCGGTGTTGGTCTGAGCCTTCAAGGTAAAGGTCGGCCGGGTAAGCCAGCGCAGCGCGCTGTTGCAGTACGCTGTAATGCGTCACCCCGGAATCAAACCAGACATCCAGTGTATCGCTCACCTTCTCATATTGGTCGGCCTCATCCCCCAACAACTCAGCAGCATCAAGTTCAAACCAGCCATCGATACCCACCTCTTCGACACGTTTGGCCACCTGCTCAACCAGCGCTGCGGTTGCTGGGTGTAGCTCGCCGCTCTCTTTATGCAAAAAGAGCGTAATCGGCACCCCCCAAGTGCGCTGACGTGAGACACACCAGTCGGGACGTTTTTCAACCATCCCTTCAATGCGTGCCTGCCCCCACTCCGGCAGCCATTGCACTTTTTTAATCGCCTTCATCGTATCGCTGCGTAGACTTTTCTGATCCATGCTGATGAACCACTGCGGCGTGGCGCGAAAGATGATCGGTGTTTTATGGCGCCAACAGTGCGGATAACTGTGACGCAACGCCTCTTCGTGCAGCAACGCACCCTGCGCCTTGAGCACTTCGATCACTTGGTCGTTCGCCTTAAAGACATGCTGCCCGGCAAACAGCGGGGTATTTGGAAGAAACACCCCGTGACTATCGACCGGGTTATCGATCGGCAAGTGGTAACGCGTCCCCACCACATAATCTTCCTGACCATGCCCGGGTGCCGTATGCACCGCGCCTGTTCCCGCTTCGCTGGTGACATGATCACCCAAAATCACGGGGACTTCGCGCTCATAAAAAGGGTGCTGCAATTTTAGCCCTTCAAGCTCTTCGCCCGCACAGGTAGCCACCACACGGTATTTTTCAATGCCACTGCGCCCCATCACCTCTTTGAGCAAAACATCCGCCACCAACAATCGCTCAACCCCATGCTCCCCCGTGCATTGCACCAGCACATAATCAAAACCGGGGTTAACCGCAACGGCTTGGTTTGCCGGTAGCGTCCACGGCGTGGTGGTCCAGATCACGATTGAGATTTTGCCTTCACCGGCAGCACCCGCGACATGCTCACAACGTTGCAGCAGCACTTCATCATCGAGCACTTCAAAACGCACATCGATCGCGGGCGAGGTGCGCTCTTCATACTCAACCTCTGCTTCGGCCAGTGCCGAGCCGCAATCACTGCACCAATGCACGGGTTTAAACCCTTTATGTAGATGGCCTGCCGCGACGATGCGCCCCATCGACCGAATGATGTCCGCTTCGGTTTTGTAATCCATCGTCAAATAGGGGTTGTCCCACTCAGCAAACACCCCCAGCCGTTTAAAGTCTTCACGCTGTTTATCGACCTGCTTGGCCGCATAGTCGCGGCACGCTTTGCGAAAAGTGGGGGCATCCACCTTGCGCCCCACTTTGCCGATTTTCTTTTCAACCATCAGTTCAATCGGCAGGCCGTGGCAGTCCCAACCCGGCACATAGGGGGCGTCAAAACCTTCCAAACTTTTCGATTTAACGATGATGTCTTTCAATACTTTGTTAACGGCATGACCAATATGAATATCGCCATTCGCATACGGCGGACCATCGTGCAGAATGAATTTTTCACTGCCCGCACGCGCCTCACGCAGCTTGCCGTAGAGATCCATCGCGGACCACTCTTTAAGAAAGTTGGGTTCACGATTGGAGAGGTTCGCCTTCATTGCAAAGGCGGTCTTCGGGAGGTTCAAAGTGCTTTTATAATCTGCCATTGTATTTACGCTAGGTTTTCCACAATTTAAAGTTATTCAGTTTTTATCCGACAGCGCTACGCTGCCTCGTCACCATCGCTGCTATTTGCAAACAATGTGCGCGCCGCTGCCGCATCCAGCTCGATCTGCGCCTTCAGCGCTGCGAACGACTCAAAACGTTTTTCATCTCGCAACCGCGAGATAAATTCAACCTGCACATATTCGCCGTAGATGTCACGATCGAAATCAAACAGGTGTACCTCCAGTTGACAGCGGGTGCCATCCACCGTCGGGCGGTGACCGATATTCGCCACCCCTTTAAGTGGCTGCTCAACCCCGTCTTCCGTCAGCCCAAACATCTCCACCGCATAGACACCGCGCAATGGAGTAACACGGCGATGCAGATGGAGATTCGCCGTCGGAAAACCGATCGTGCGACCACGCTGGTCACCTTGCACGACTCGCCCGGAGATGCGGTACGATCGACCCAGCAGTTGTGCCGCTTGGTTCAAATCCCCCACCGCCAACGCTTCACGCACTCGTGTGCTGCTGACCCGTTCTCCATCCACTTCAAAGGTATGCATCTCGACCACTTGAAAACCGTGTTTGTCACCCGCGGTACGCAGCATCGCAATATCGCCTTGGCGCTGATGACCAAAACGAAAATCATCGCCCACGACGAGATAGCGCACGTCGAGGCCACCCACTAACAGCTGCTGAATAAAGGCTTCAGCCGACATCTGCGACAATGCTCGGTCAAAGCGGAGCGACAAGAGACGATCGACGCCGTAGCGACGCAACACCTGCAATTTCTCGCGGAAACGGGTCAGGCGTGGTGGTGACGCTCCCGCTGGCGCAAAGAACTCCTGCGGGTAAGGCTCAAAAGTAATCACCACCAAAGGCAACCCCAGCTCATCCGCCTGCTCGGAAAGCTGCCCGAGCACAGCTTGATGGCCGAGGTGAACCCCATCGAAATTACCAATCGTCGCCACGCAGCCACGGTGGCGCGAGCGCAGATTATACAGACCTCGAATCAGTTCCATGCCGACGGCAATTCCGAATTAAGCAAAAGCAGCGATTATAAAGCAAGGCAGGGGAAAGGGAAAAGATACAAGGGCAAAACAACAACTTCCTTCTCTTTTTCCCTTTCCCCCGCTAATAATCAGCCATCTTCAAATGGTGTAGCCGCACCCCCATGATCCACAGCACTGCGCCATAAAGCGCGCCGCCGGCCGCCACCCACATCAGCAGTTGGAACATCCGCTGCCACCACGGCCACGTCGCCCATGCAGAGACATCATCTACCCCGAACCATAACAGTAACGCCATCAGAGCGCTGCCGAGCAGCACGCGTAACAGCACCCAGCCCCACCCTTGCTGCCGCTGGTAAATGCCGTCACGGCGCAACCCGCGATAGAGCAGCCAGGCGTTAAGAAAGGCGGCCAGTGAAGTCGCCAGCGCCAGCCCCGTGTGCGCCCCGGCAATGTCAAACATCACCATCGGCATCACAAACAGTACATTCAACCCCATGTTAGTGACCAGCGCGATAATCCCGATGCGTACCGGGGTTTTTGTATCCTGTCGCGCGTAGTAACCGGGCGCCAGTACCTTCACAAAAATAAAGCCGAGCAGCCCTAACGAATAGGCCATCAGGCTCATGGTGGCCATGGTCACATCGATTTGACTAAAGACGCCATATTGAAACAGCGTGGCGAGCATCGGCCCCGCCAAAATAAAGAGCCCCACGGTCGCAGGCATGCCGACAATCAGCACCAGCCGCAGTGCCCAGTCAAGCGTGCGGCTAAACGCTTCGGGGGAGGCCTCAGAGTAGCGCCGCGAGAGTGTTGGCAGAATCACCGTCGCCACCGCAATGCCAAACACGCCGAGCGGGAATTCCACGAGTCGATCCGAATAATAGAGCCAGCTGACACTGCCGGTAACAAGAAACGAGGCGATCAGGGTGTCGAACAGCAGGTTCACCTGCGCCACTGATGAGCCAAATATCGCGGGGATGATCAGCTTAAATATCCGTTTGACCCCTTCATGGGCGCGATCAAAGCGCGGCCGAGGCAGCAATTTCATCCGCCACAAAAAGGGTAATTGAAACCCGAGCTGTGCCAGCCCGGCAAAAAAGACTCCCCACGCCAGCGCCACCACCGGCTCATCGAGCAGGGGGGCGACAAACACTGCGGCTCCAATCAGACAGAGATTCAGCAACACCGGGGTGAATGCCGGGACGGCGAATTTGCCATAAGTATTGAGAATGCCACCCGCCAACGCCGTCAACGAAATGAAGAGCAGATAAGGAAAGGTGATGCGCAGCAGCTCGGTGGTCAGCTCATATTTGGGCTGATCGTCCAGAAAGCCCGGGGCAAAGGCCATCACCAGTAGTGGCGCAGCAATCACACAGATCAGCGTGACGATAAAGAGCACCCCCGCCAGCCATACCGCGGTGCTGTCGATCAAGCTGCGCACCTCATCATGCTCACGCTGCGTTTTATATTCGGAGAGCACCGGCACAAAGGCCTGTGAAAATGCCCCTTCGGCAAAGAGACGGCGGAAAAAATTGGGGATCTTGAAGGCGACAAAAAAGGCGTCTGCCCCCATGCTGGCACCGAACAGGCGGGCGAAGATGATGTCCCGCACCAGTCCAAGCACGCGCGAAATCAACGTCATGCCACCCACCGTGGCCGTTGATTCCAACAACTTTTTACTCACTTAGCACGCCCTAAACTCACCAGAACCCCTGAATTTCCTGTAAAATCCAGATCTTACCCCTACATTGCCGATTCTTCCAGCGCTCATTTCTAAGTGCCAAAGTTTGTCACAAGGATTGACAAAGCCCGCTAATATCCGCATAGTATGCGACCTTTTACGAATAGAGGCGTTGCCGAGGGTACCCTGCGGCTCCGCGACAAACTTTAAAGAACAGGAGCAACAACTTGGCCAATTCAGCACAAGCCAAAAAGCGCGCAAAGCAAGCCGAAAAGAGCCGCACACATAACGCAAGCATGCGTTCTGAAATGCGCACCGCGACCAAAAAGGTCATTAACGCGATTGCTGCGGGTGAGAAATCCCAAGCAGAAGAAGCGTACAACGTCGCTAAGCCTATTCTTGACGTGATGGCTCGCAAAGGCATCATCGACATGAATAAAGCAGCGCGCCAAAAGAGCCGCCTGAACAAACACATCCGCGCGATGTAACGTTTGCGCTTAAGCGATGAAAAAAAGCCGCTTCGTAGCTTACGAAGCGGCTTTTTTATTGCCTGTGGTTTTAGTTGGCGGCGTTGTCCATCAGCACCAGATTATCACGATGAATCAACTCTGCCTCATCGACGTAACCAAGTGCCGCTTCAATCTGCTCGCAAGCCAACCCCTTGATCTTATCTGACTCCTGGGCACTGTAGTTAATCAGGCCGCGCGCCACCTCTCTGCCACGCGGGTCAATGCAAGCCACCACGTCGCCGCGCTGAAAACCTCCCTCGACCGCTGTCACCCCCACCGCCAGCAGGCTACTTCCTGCGGTCATCAGCACCTTCACTGCACCATCGTCCAGCGCCAGTTTTCCACTAAGATTGAGCTGGCTCGCGAGCCACTGTTTACGCGCCACCAGTGGCTCACTTGAGGGCACCACCATCGTCCCCAGCGGCTTGCCATCGGCAATCTGTGCCAACACATCTGGCTCGCGCCCGGAGGCGATAATTGATACCGCGCCTGAACGCGCCGCCCGCTCGGCAGCCCGCACTTTGGTCAACATGCCGCCCCGCCCCAGCCGGCCACTGCCGCCGCCCGCGGCCATCACCTCAAGCTGCGGGTCACCCGCATGAGCCTCATGGATAAATTTTGCGGCGGGATTGCTGCGCGGGTCGCTGTCGTACATGCCCTCTTGATCGGTCAGCATCACCAACAGCTCGGCTTCAACTAGATTGGTGACAAGCCCCGCCAGCGTGTCATTATCCCCAAAACGGATCTCTTCAACCGCCACGGTGTCATTCTCATTAACAACAGGAATCACCCCTAACTCCAGCAGTGTACGCAACGTGCTGCGTGCATTGAGATAGCGTTGCCGGTCGGCGAGGTCTTCATGAGTTAATAAAATTTGGGCGGTATGCAGGCCGTGCTTCTGGAAACAGGATTCATACGCCTGCACCACCCCCATCTGCCCCACTGCGGCGGCGGCCTGCTGCTCGTGCAGCGCATGGGGGCGCTCATCCCAACCGAGCCGCTTCATTCCCTCAGAGACCGCACCGGAAGAGACTAACACCACCTCTATGCCGCGCCTGCGCAGGTATAAAATCTGCTCGACCCACAGCGCCATCAGCGCATGATCTAACCCTGCGCCATCGTTGGTCAGCAGCGAGCTGCCCACCTTTACGACCCAGCGCCGCGCTTTTGTCACTTGCTCTCTTGCCATTACCCTACGCTAAGCTCACTCTTTTGTTGAATTGCTCTCGGCTTCAATTTCATCAAGGCTCGAAGTAACGTCTGCATCAGGCTGCGCGTCGAGGCGCGCGACCTCTTCTAGATGCTCCATAATATCATCCAGCAATGGCCTGACGCCTGTCTCCTCCCGCGCAGAAACCTGATATACCGGCCCCCGCCACTCCAGCCGCTCCACTACATCTGCACATAGCGCTTCTTGAAGATCTTCTGGCACTAAGTCAATTTTATTCAACACCAACCAACGCGGTTGTTTCCCCAGCGCATCGCAGAACTGACTGAGCTCTTGCGTGATCGTCTGCACCTCCTCAACGGGGTCAATGGTGGGGTCATACGGAGCAACATCGACCATATGCAGCAACAAACGTGTGCGCGAGAGATGCTTTAGAAACTGCACCCCAAGCCCCGCCCCCTCGGCGGCTCCCTCAATCACCCCCGGCACATCCGCAATTACGAAACTACGGTGATCTGAAACACAGACAACGCCAAGATTAGGGTGGAGCGTAGTAAATGGGTAATCAGCAACTTTAGGGCGAGCGGCAGAGGCGGCACGAATAAAGGTCGATTTACCCGCATTGGGCATACCCAGCAGCCCCACATCCGCTAAAACCTTCAACTCCATATGAAGCTTTCGCCCCTCACCAAGAGAGCCAGGGGTCGCCTTGCGCGGCGCTTGGTTAGTGCTGCTTTTGAAGCGGGTGTTGCCGATGCCGTGAAAACCACCCTGCGCAACGAGCAAGCGCTGCTCATGGCGCAGCACTTCGCCCATAATTTCATCGGTCTCTTCATCTTTGATAATGGTGCCGAGCGGCACACGAATAAAGCAGTCATCGCCACCCCTTCCGGTGCAGTTAGATCCCTGCCCTTTTTTTCCGCTTTCAGCGCGATAGTTCCGTTTGTGGCGAAAGTCGACCAGCGTATTCAGGTTAACATCACCCACCAAAAAAACGCTGCCGCCGTCACCGCCATCGCCACCGTCCGGTCCGCCGAAGGGAATATATTTCTCACGCCGAAAACTGACGCAGCCGTTGCCACCGTTACCGGCTTGGACATTGATTGTAGCTTCATCAACAAATTTCATATTAATTCAGGGGCAAAGGGTAAAGAGAAAAGATACAAGGGCGCTGTACACGAAACCTTTTATGCTTTTTTCTTTACCCTTTCCTCTTTTACCTTTCCTCTTTTACCTTTCCTCTGCTTTTATAAAAAAAAACCCCGTCGACTGGACGGGGTCTTTTCATGCGCCTGCGTTGTAACTGCTCAGGCAGCGACAATGCTGACGTATGTGCGCTGTTTTGGCCCTTTCTTCTCAAACAACACCTTGCCATCTGCCTTCGCAAACAAAGTGTGGTCACGCCCTAGACCCATATTGGTTCCAGCGTGAAAGTGGGTGCCACGCTGACGTACGATAATATTACCCGCAATGACACTTTCTCCGCCAAAACGTTTCACACCGAGTCGTTTCGACTCAGAATCGCGACCATTGCGGGTACTACCGCCTGCTTTCTTATGTGCCATTTCTCAATAACCCCTTGATTAATCTGCTGCGATCGCGGTGATCTGCACTTCAGTATACGACTGACGATGCCCCATCTGCTTGCGCGAGTGCTTACGACGACGGAATTTAACGATCTTGATCTTCTCGCCACGCCCGTGAGATTTCACGACTGCACTGACCTTGCCGCCCGCCACAAAAGGGGCACCAATTTTCACATTGTCGCCGTCGGTAACCAGCAAAACTTCATCAAAGTCAATCGAGCCACCTTCTTCGGCGACGATTTTTTCTACTTTGAGTGTCTCACCTTCGGTCACTCGATACTGCTTACCACCGGTCTTGATTACCGCGTACATATTCACTCCAAAAATCCGTGAAAAAACTTAGAACTTATTAAAACCTGAAAATATTCATTTACCAGAGCCGGGCGATTTTACCGGCAACATGCGCTAAGGTCAAATCCAATACAACCTTAATCCACCATCCAAAGTCAGCTTTTTTAATATAGGCTTGCCACAAGCCAGCGAGGATTCTAGAATCGAGTGTTGTTCGACCATTTTAAAGAAAGCAATGACTGTGAATTTACCACTCGAAAAACCACATAAAATCAACGATATTGATGCGATACGCGCACTGGCCCGCATCGATATGAGTGCGGTCGACCAGCTCATCCACACTCGTCTCAGCTCTGAAGTTGCGCTGATCAATCAGATGGGACATTACATCGTCAGCAGTGGCGGCAAACGTCTGCGCCCGCTGTTAGTATTGCTCAGCGCCCGCGCATTGAACTATCACGGCTCACAGCATGTTGATCTCGCTGCGATTGTCGAGTTTATACACACCGCCACACTGCTTCACGATGATGTTGTAGACGCCTCCGAACTGCGCCGCGGCAAAGAGACCGCCAACGCGGTGTGGGGCAATGAGGCCAGCGTCCTTGTGGGGGACTTTCTCTACTCACGCGCCTTCCAGATGATGGTCAACGTAGGTGATATGCGGGTGATGGAGATCATGTCGAAGGCGACCAATGTGATCGCTGAGGGTGAAGTGCTACAACTCCTCAACTGTGGTGATGCCAGCACAACCGAGGCGCGCTACCTAGAAGTGATTCACTTTAAAACAGCCAAACTTTTTGAGGCTGCCTGCCAGCTGGGTGCGGTCATCAGTGGCTGCGATGCTCAAACTGAAAAAGCGATGGCAGACTACGGCATGTACCTCGGCACTGCTTTTCAACTGATCGATGATGTGCTCGATTACAGCGCTACCAGTGAGGAGATGGGCAAAAATATTGGCGACGACCTCGCTGAAGGAAAGCCAACACTGCCATTAATCTATGCTATGCAGCACGGCAGCACGGCTGAGGCTGCGCTCATCCGCAATGCGATTGAGAACAGTGGCCTCGATAACATTGATGCCGTGGTCGAAACGATCCACACCACAGGCGCACTCATCTACACCGCCAGCGCAGCCCAGGTCGAAGCTGAAAAAGCGACGGATGCGATCAGCAATTTACCTGCATCACCCTACCGTGATGCCCTGCAGATGCTCGCTGAGTTCTCGGTGAATCGTTCTTACTAAGGAACCACCCCGGCAGGCATTATTCAGGATATCGCTCAGCCTGCAGTTCCAACGAAAAAGCAGGGCTGCTATCTCCAGTCAAACCAACATTACCAAGCAGCACATGCTGTTTTCATTATCCATAAAAAACCAGCCCCCACGCACGTTGCTCGCTCACCCCTGTTAGCCATGTTGACGACTCTTTTCAGCGAGCAATAGTCACTCGAATATAATGCCCTTGCTTATTCGCAATACATAAAAATTATCATATAGATACGCACTATCACCGACGTCACTCCGGAGCAAAAAATAGCTCATGTTTATATGAATTCGACCGATTAATACGCTATGTGTTGGCGGCATTTTTATTGATTAGCAACCCAGTACAAATAGTCACTACCACTCAGATCATCAGAAAATAGCCACTAGCGGTCCACGGCACTAACTGAGACGTTGCGTGCAAACAACAACACCCAAAGGTTGATTTACTGCTGCGAAACAGCAACTATCACCATTAATCAAAGGGAGACCGCAATGAAGATTGCAACAGCCTTTTCTACCCATCCAGACTTGGCGACCGCTTTGCAGGAGGCCATGGAAGCGCTGCAACAACAGCTTGGCAAGCAGCCCGACCTGACGCTGCTCTACTACACCGAACAGATCGACCCGCACGCATTATCAACGACACTCACAAAACAATCAGCGGGAGCACTTCATGGCTGCTCAAGCTGCCTCGGGCTGATGACTGCCAGCGGCTTCCACAGCAACGATGGCAGGGCTCTCGGCCTTTGGGGGGCGCATGACCCGGAGGGCGCTTATGGTTCTGCACTGGTTGAGATGAACGAACAACCACGCCGTGCCGGAGCTGGCGGTAATATCGAGGAAGCCCAGCCCATCATAACGGTGCACCACTTCAACCGGGGCACAGGCATCAAGCGGCCTGCCAACTGGGCGCAGTCATCAGTGGCTGCGATGCTCAAGCTGAAAAGGCAGCGGATGCAATGGCCCACCTGCCAGCGTCACCTTACCGTGACGCCCTCTATACGCTGGCGGAATTTTCGGTAAACCGCTCTTATTAAACGCTAATTGAAATCGCAGTCGATTACCTGCGCCCCATCCCCATTCCCCTGCCGTCTGTATCAAAATTACACTGCCGGCCTGGGTTTTGATCCGGCTGGCAAAACGCTATCCAATTCGCACCATACACATCGAAGGCGCCTTCATCATAGGTGTAACTGCCATAACTCCCACCAAATGCTATACCCGCAGGATTATCTGCCGTGTAGGTGTAACGCCCCGCGGTAACATTGGCAGCGGCGACATTATCACCGAAAGCATCAACATTGGGATCAAAGCTGCCAACATCGACGATCGTGGTGCGATTGGTGAAGCTGGCGGGATCGCTATACGCATCATAACCGCCGTTACTCATGTCTAGGTCGAACATCGAAAGCAGCTCGCTGTCATCAATCACTTGAACGATGTGAGGCTTGTTGGCTTCGCGTGCCTTCGTAAAATCCTGCCGCATTTCACCATCGTTATTGATCTGACGCAGGTAGACGCGAGTGGGGTTTGCGGTGCCGTTGCCGGTCAGTGCCGCACCACCTTCGAGCGGTTGCCAAGCGTTGTAGAGGCGATTGTTTGTCTCCCCATAGCTGGATGAGAAAGGAACACTCCCGCCGCCCATGCCTCGTCCCATTCGCCCCCCCTCCCACCAACAACAACCACTGGTGCGAATAAAGAATTCCATGGCAAAGTCATCAACATTGGGGTCTCCTATAATGACATGAAAATATTCGACGCCATTATTATTCACTATTTCCTGTAAAAAATAGCCATCACTACCGCCGCACCCCGGGCCTAGCCCACCCATCCCGTTCATCCCCATGCCACTATTTCCAGCACCACAGCTCTGATTCGCCATGCTCGACACTGCATTGGGACTAGGCAGAAAGTTGAGCGTAAATTCAGGGTGCGCTTGTGACCACGCGGGTACCACCGGCAGCAGCCCAAGTAGAAGTAGAGAGAGCGCCATAAAAATATTTTCTTTTTTGTAACTCACTGCCACCTCTCAACAACATCACTATTTTTTCTAACAACAGGTGGCCATTGCGCGCCTTCATTCGAGGCCGGAAGCGCTTACTGAGCGGGGAGTGCCCAGCTTTAGCCACACAGCCCAGCGATACATATTCCTTTACTATCAGTCCTGATACCAAGCACCAGCATAGCACATAAATCGCATGTCAAATACATGTATAAAGAAGGGTTTTCTGAAGGCACTTTTCGCGCGGAAGAAGCGGCAGTGGAGCTCCAAATCAGGAACCAAATGGGCAAAACAACAGGTTAAAGCTCAATAAGAGAGAAGGGGGCAACGAGGGATGTTAGCGGTAGATCTCGTCAGGTTTTTTTAGCACCGGTTCAACCTCAAGCCATTGCCCGTCTTGATATTTTTTATAGAAACAATCGTGACGCCCGGTGTGACAGGCGATGCCGCCAAGCTGTTCAACTTTTAGCAAGATGACATCGTTATCACAATCGAGCCGCATCTCTTTAACGATTTGTTGGTGGCCTGACTGCTCACCTTTGTGCCAAAGCCTCTGTCGTGAGCGTGACCAGTAGACGGCATGGCCTGTTTCAGCGGTGAGTGCCAGCGCTTCACGGTTCATCCACGCCACCATCAGCACGCTGTTGTCCTCTGCATCCTGCGCGATGGCGGGCGCGAGCCCGTCGCTGCTCCACTTCACCTCGTCGAGCCAATCAGCCATCCAGTGCTCGCACTTCAATGCCCCGAGCGCTCATTGCATCCTTCGCCTCTTGTACTGTGTGATGGCCAAAGTGAAAGATGCTCGCGGCCAGCACGGCGTCCGCCTTCCCTTCGGTGATGCCATCGGCCAGATGCGCCAGCGTGCCAACCCCACCCGAGGCGATCACCGGGATGGGCACGGCTTCGCA
>JALSHQ010000253.1 GCA_026982145.1 Gammaproteobacteria bacterium
TAAATCCGGTCTTTTGTCGCCGAGCCTTCGCAGTTCAGAGGTCTCTGGTACTGATATCGCGATCCCCTATTATTTAAACCTTGCGCCGCAGTTTGATGCGACGATCACACCACGTTTCATCTCTCGGCGCGGTACTCTGCTAGGCAGTGAGACTCGTTTTCTTACGGCACGTCACCGCGGCACACTCAATCTTGAATACCTGTCGGATGACAAGCTGTTTGGCAAACGGCGGGGTCAAGCGAAGTATGTGCACAAAGGGCGTTTTACTTCACAGTTAACAACCGATGTTGATCTCAATTATATTTCAGATGAGGACTACCTCAGTGAAATGAGTAATAGCCTCAGCCTCTCCAGCGTTACCCATCTGGAGCGAACTGCTGACCTTAACTATGCGGGTGATCTCTGGAAATCCCGGCTTCGTTTGCAAGGTTATCAGACAGTGGACAAGACGATCGCAGAAGCGGCACGCCCCTATCAGCGTCTACCTCAGCTAACCTTTAACAGCTTGATGCCGCAGCGGGACAACCATCTGCACTACAGCCTAAGTGGTGAATATGTCTATTTTGACCGCACGGGCCGCCTGTCGGGCAGTCGCCTTAACCTGCAGCCGCAGGTGAGTTTGCCGCTCACCACCGCCGCAACTTTTCTAACGCCTGCATTAAGACTACAAAACACCACCTATTCGTTGAGTAATCAGGCGCCGGGCGGTGAGGCGCGCTTCAATCGTGCGGTGCCGCTACTGACGATTGACAGCGGCATCTTTTTTGAGCGCGATGCGGTAATCGCATCACGCCAATACCTACAGACACTGGAGCCGCGGCTCTTCTATCTTTATGTCCCCTATCGAGATCAGAGCGCGCTGCCGCTCTTTGATAGCGGTGCGCCGGATTTTAATTTCACCCGCCTGTTTGCAACCAACCGTTTTAGTGGTGTGGATCGCGTGGGGGATACCAGTCAGTTTACCGCAGCATTAACGACGCGAATGATCGACAATGAGAGTGGCAAAGAGCGCTTTAAAGCCAGCCTTGGGCAGATCTTCTATTTAAAAAACCGCGAAGTAGGGCTTAACGACAACGTGATCGATCGCAGCAAAGAGTCCGATATCGTCGCAGAGGGCAGCGCCTACCTGCGTAATCATATGACGCTTGATGCTGATTACCAGTGGGATACCCAAACGCGCGAAACGGCGCGCGGGGCGTTGCAGTTGCGCTATAAACCGTCATCCCGGCGTGCCTTTAATGTGGGTTACCGTTACCGCAATAGCACCCAGTCGCAGTTGGATGTGTCGATGTTATGGCCGCTGCCCTACACCAGCCGTTGGCACTTTGTTGGACGTTGGACCCAATCACTGCTTGATGCGCAGACGATAGAAGCTTTTTCTGGCCTTGAATACGCAAGTTGCTGCTGGAAGGTGCATCTTGTGGCGCACCGCTTCATCAATAAGGATCTGGTCAATCAGCCCGGCATCGACCCCTATGAGCGCAGTATCTTTCTGCAACTAGAGCTTAAAGGGATGGGTAAACTGGGTAAAACCGTCGATGCACTGCTGGAAAATGGTATCCTAGGCTACCAGTAACCACTCTTTATTTCTGAACAGCAAGCGGGTTTCACATGAGGCAGTTTTTTCGATTTTTAGCATTACACCTGTCGATGGGGGTTGCCGTTTCAACCGCGTTGGCCGCTGAGACGGTTGTGCCACTTAACCGTATTGTCGCGGTGGTGAATGACCAAGTGCTGACCCAGAATGAGTTGCAGCGTGAACTCTTTGCAGTGCGCCAGCAGCTAAAGCAGCAGGGCATTCGTTCTCCTAGCGAAGCCGTTTTGAACAAGCAGGTGCTGGAACGATTAATCACCACGCAAATTCAACTGCAGCAGGCTGAGCAGAGCGGCATCGTGGTTGATGAAGAGACGCTCAGTAACACCATCAGCAACATCGCCGCACAGAATAACCTTTCACTTGCCGAATTTCGTAAAGTGCTGCAGCGTGACGGGTTTAAGTTTGAACAGTTTCGTGAAGATATTCGCAAAGAGATTATCATTCGCCGCCTGCGCCAGCGACAGGTAGAGAGCCGCATTACAGTGACGGCGCAGGAGATCGATGATTTTATCGCGACGCAAAAGGCACAGGGCAACATTAACAGTGATTATCACTTGGGGCATATTCTCATCGCACTCCCGGATGGAGCAACGCCTGAGCAGATTAAAGAGGCTCGAGAAAAGGCACTAGCGATCTGGAAAGAATTAAAAGAGGGGGCTGATTTTCGTCAAACAGCGACCGCTGTTTCCGACGGCCGGCAAGCGTTGCAGGGGGGCGACCTCGGTTGGCGCAAGACGGGTGAACTGCCGACGCTGTTTGCTGATGTGGTGGTCAGTATGAAGCCGGGGGAAATCAGTGAGCCTATTCGCAGTGCGAGTGGTTTTCATATTATTTCGTTACTCGATTTTCGAGATGTCGAGCGCCACATCATTCAACAATTGCTGGCGCGACACATCTTGATCAAAGCTAAACCTGATGGCGCGGCGGATGACGGCGTTGATCCTGTCGCGCAGT
>JALSHQ010000254.1 GCA_026982145.1 Gammaproteobacteria bacterium
TCGAGGAACTCGCGGTTGCCGGTTTTACGCCAAGCGGTCTCAATCTGTTTCTGTTTCTCTTTGAGCTCGTGAAGCTTGCGGGTTAATGCTGCGATGTCCATCGTTTATGACTCTTTAATAGTGGGGTATCAAGTGGTTTAAGCGTGTGTCGCAGGTTTCTTAGCCGGTGGCCGGGGTTAATACCGCTGCATGGCTAGGGGTTAAAATGGAATGTGTCGCTTGGGCGTGCTCAGCGGCAATATGTCCGAGGTCGGTTAGATACCCGCCATCAGCTTGAGTAATCAGTCCTTTAGTAAACAGTCGAGCACTTGCTGCGACCACTTCTGGGGCTGCTGTTTTATGGATCTTGATCCCTTCTTGCGTGGTGGTGAGGTTAAATTGAAGTAGAATATTGAGTTCATCTAGCAGGTTTTGTGTGTAAGTCATCGTGATCGCCCCCAATGCTTGTGCTGTTGAATGTCGCTTGATCACAACATATTTTCAACTTGAACGCCAGCGCTGCCCATCATACATCGCACTGTATGATGGGACGAATACGCAACTATTTTCGATGGTGAGGTTGTTTTTTATTCGGCGGTTAAGGTGTCCATCAGATCTATCATGAACTCCGTCTCTTCTTGTTCCACTGCATTCCATTGTTCAAAGTTGAGGCTTTCAAGTACCCCTTTTCCTTTGCTATCGTCTTTCATTGCCAGTAACACTGCTGCAATCTCATCTCTTTTATGTGCCAATTTAGGGCCGGCAAGTAACAGGTGATGGATCACCTGTATCTGGCTGCGCACCAGTGGGCGTAAATCCTTGCGTATGAAATCAGAGAGATCATTGTAGGTCTCTTCTAGGAAAAACCCGACATCTGCGTCACCTTTCAGAAGGTCTTTGGCAACCAGTACATAGGTGTCACGCTGATTGAGCACGGTATTGTGGCTGCCTAAACCAGCGGGCTCCAGCATAATCATGCACATCATGCGGACATCGGGGTCGTCCGTGGATGAGATGCGAGTGCCCTCGTTAAGCGCTTCGATGGTGGTGATTGTGCTTTCATTATTGACAGCGATAATCGCTTCATCCGATTGGTTGCTGGGGCAAGCGATCGGGGTGAACCCTTTCTCTCTTACCAACAGTGCGGCGTCAAATGGGTTTGCATAGATAAGGTCGAGCTGATCATCGGCAATGGCTTTGCGTTGCAGCTCAAAGTTGTCGTAGAGCTCAAGGTGGATATCTTCATTGATAGTACGTTGTAGCCAAGTGTTGAAAATGTACCAGCCGGAGATATGACTCGGGTTGAAATCGGGACTCACGCTAAAGTTATAAGTCATCATCGATGCTCCCTATGACAATGTTTTGTAGAGTGCTTCAGCTTCGAGCACTTTCTTTCTTGAAGGTTTACGTCGTACAGAGGTATAACCGATAATTTTTCCGCCGCGGACATTGGGGATTACTGTTGCGTAAACCCAGTAGTAGCCGCCATCATTGCGTAGATTCTTAACGTAGCCGTGCCACTTTTTTCCGCCTTGAACCGTGTCCCACAGATCTTTAAAAGCGGCTGATGGCATATCCGGGTGGCGAAGAATATTATGAGGTTCGCCAATCAACTCCTCCTCTTGATAGGCGGACATATCAATAAATGAGCGATTAACGTGGGTAATCATCCCTTTTAGATCCGTGCGGGAAACAATTAAACGGCCGTCTGGTATCGGAGTTTCAGTTTCAGTGGTGAAAACTTTTCGTTGAGTGCCATCGTGAAAACTAAGCGTTTGTTCACGATGCTCACCGACAATATTATCTGGTTTCATATCTTGCATTTCTGCCTGCCTCGCATGTTCACTTTTGCTGTAGAAGGTGGTGCGGCTACAGTCGGGTGCTATAATAATTTTTCAATCGATTCTGCCGCGCGCTTTACATCCAGAAAGATCAGGCCGAGCCTTGCGCTAGGTTTTGCAAGCACTGAAAGTACCGATTCTTCTCCCGCATGGGTCATTAATACATAACCCTTTTCACCTTTAATGAGCACCTGCTCTAACCTGCCGCGTGCGAGTTCCTCAGAGGTTCTATCGCCGAGTGAGAGCATCGCTGCGCCCATTGCACCGACGCGGTCTTCATCCATGCCTGCGGGTAACATTGAGGCCATCATCAGGCCATCAGTTGAAAGAATGGCGGATGCTTCGATGTCAGCCGAGGTTCCGTTTAACTCACTTAATATCGAATTGAGAATATCCGAGCGCATAATATTAACTCCTTGAGATGTTGAAATGTGTTTACTTATGCATTGATGACAGCTTCTTCACTGTTTGCAGTGCTATCGTTATTTAACGAAGAGGGTTCAAAAACACTGGTGGCATAGCGGTGAGTCAATGCCCACACTAGGTTTGTAAAATCGGATTGGTTAAAGCGTGGGACTCCGCTCATCGCCAGCGTAAAATAGCTGTCGCCAATATAGAGTGGCCAGAAGCCCAGTTGGCTATTACCGGCCGCATCGACTAGCCCGAAGGCATGTGTTTTGATCGACAGGTTTTTGAAGAGCAGGTTACCGTGCC
>JALSHQ010000255.1 GCA_026982145.1 Gammaproteobacteria bacterium
GCACACGACCGTGGATACCACAACCCGACGGACATTGCTGACAAGTCGATGCATACCAAACACCCACACCAGGAATTACAAACTCTTCCGGCACCAAGTAGGAGACAACTTTCTCCTTACCTTCCTCCATTGTCACCGTGGTTGGCATATCACAGCCTACCAGCGTGGCGCCAACACCACCCCACCCCATTACTTTGAGAAAATCTCTACGTTTGATCTTATTAAAACTCATATTAAAAATTACCCCGTTTACGTCACGTTTTCCGTGCACTCAACGATCATAAAAATGTTTTATTTATGACATTTCCAACAATCAAAAGGACCGTCGTTTGCCTGATGGCAGCGCTGACAAAACCCCATCGTCAATGGCTTCACCTTATCTGCAACTGTCATCTTCTTGACGTCACCATGACAAAAAGCACAGACCTCAGAAACATTTTCAACTTGGAGGTCTTCGTTACCAATAACGAAGCGCTTAATGTGTTTTTCATGGGTAAAATGCACAAAGTCCGGCATGTCATGCACTTTATTCCACTGTGGAGATTCCTTGTTCTCCCAGTACTCCGTCAGCTTCTGGATACGTGGTTTATCGGTAGCGATAACGCTGTGACACCCCATGCATTTACTGGTTGGAGGAATTCCGGCCACCTTGCTGCGACGCGCATAGGTGTGACAGTACATGCAGTTAATTTCATTAATATCAGCATGCACGTCGTGCGGAAATTCAATAGGTTGCTCAACGTGGATACCCGAATACTCACCCTCAGGTGGTACAGCATTCGGCACCTCAGCGTTCGCATTGGCAGAGAACAGCACCATTGCAGCCATCAGCAACATTACAATAAAAGACACCTGCACAGTCTGTTTAGTCTGACGACTTCCACGACCTGCAGCCTCAATAAAACGCCCTAGTGGCAAATGTTGTAAAACCGACATTAACCCTCTCGACAACTTAATGTTCATTTTAATTAAGAGCCTGGGGATAAAACTACGATATTTGCTCGCAAGCGGTCAGGAGTAAGGTTGATAACCTCACTTACAAAAACGCCTACTGCAAAAGACCCCCAATTGGCCCAATCCAAAACTTCTACTACTTATTGTGACAAAACAAAGCGCTAAGTCACGAAGTGTGGTGAGTATGGTACCCGTATCAAACCACAAATTTCTAATTATTTATTATTATAAAAATCGCATTGCCTCTCGGCACCGCGAAGTTACGAATCCTAGAACATGTGCAACAACACTGTCAACGAAAATTTTCTTACCGTTTTAGTCAGGATATGCTGATCGTATGATCAATCATCACACATCTCTAACCACTGAGAATATAGTTACTTTTCACATATCGCATTACGCTGGATTATCGATATCGATGAATTGATGTTGCAAATCAAACCGCTTGGAAAGATGCATCGAAAGCGCTCTTATCCCATAACGTTCTGTAGCATGGTGCCCGGCAGCGTAATAGTGTACCCCCATTTCGCGCGCAATATGCGTCGTTTTTTCCGATACTTCACCACTGATATAGGCATCAATACCGGCTAAAGCAGCCTCTTCGATATAACCTTGCGCCCCCCCGCTGCACCAAGCGACAGATCGAACCAATGCATCACCCCCCGCGATATGCAGCGGTGGTCGCCCAAGTTTTTCGTTCAGCAAGGCGCTTAATTCATCCGCTGGAATCGGTTGTTTAAACTCACCCCGCATCATCAGAGGCGGCGAAGATGACCCGAAACTGTCTATATAAAAAATACCCAGCAACGCTCCAAGCTGCGCATTATTGCCATAAACAGCATGTGCATCGAGCGGCAAGTGGTATGACAACAAATTAATCTCATGTTTCAATAACTGTTGAAGACGGCGTTTTTTCATCCCGCTGATACAGGGGTTTTCTCCCTTCCAAAAATAACCGTGATGCACTAACAACGCATCGGCGCCCGCCTCCACTGCCGCCATCACCAGCTCGAAGCTTGCCGTAACACCGCTGACGATATGCGTTACCTCCTCCCGCCCCTCAACCTGTAACCCATTGGGAGCATAGTCATTAAAACGATCTATCTCTAACAAGTGGTTGGTGTATTCCAGCAATTCAGAACGCGCGACCATACTTTTAACATCCTCGATTTTTTCCGTCACTAATAAATAACTCTATGCTAGAGTACCCAAACCATGCTGGTACGGAAACTACTCCCCTATTTTGCCCAAGGCATTGCGATCGGACTCGTCATCGGGCTGATCTTCTACTTCTTTGCCGTGCCTAACGCCATTCAACAGCAAGGTGCGGTAGTTGAAATTAAAGAGTCGCAAAATGCGCGGGTTGTTTCAACTGATGGCCCCGCCTCTTATGCCAATGCGGTTGAAATAGCTGCGCCAAGCGTCGTTAACATCAACACCACAAAGTTAGTGGGCGGCCGCCAGCACCCCCTCTACAACGATCCAATCTTCCGCCGTTTTTTCGATGATCAATACCGCTCACCCACCCAGCGCCGCGACAATAGCCTCGGTTCTGGGGTGATCATTAGCGAACAGGGGTACATCATCACCAATAACCACGTTATCGCGGGTGCCGATGAGATTCAGGTCTCGCTTACCGATGGTCGCCAAGCCACTGCACAAGTGGTGGGGAGCGACCCTGAAACAGATGTCGCAGTGCTTAAAATTGCGCTCCACAACCTCCCCAGCATCACCTTTGGGCGCTCCGATCTACTGCGTGTCGGCGATGTTGTACTCGCCATCGGCAACCCCTTTGGAGTGGGCCAAACCGTGACCCAAGGCATTGTGAGCGCGACTGAGCGCAGCCATCTTGGTATCGCGACCTATGAAAATTTCATCCAGACGGATGCCGCCATCAACCCCGGCAACTCGGGTGGCGCGCTGATTAACGCTGCGGGTGAGCTGATCGGCATTAACACCGCAATCTACTCCCGCTCCGGCGGCTCCCAAGGCGTTGGGTTTGCGATCCCCGCCGATATTGTGAAAATAGTGATGAAGCAAGTCCTTGAGTTTGGGCGCGTAATTCGCGGCTGGCTCGGGGTCGAAATTCAGACCATCACCCCAGCACTGGCGGAGTCCTTTGGGCTGCCAGAAGCGAGGGGAATCATCATTGCAGGGGTGATGCCGCAAGGCCCGGCCGACCATGCGGGTGTTGAAACGGGGGATATTATTTTACAAATGAACGGTCAGCTCGTCACCGATGGCACAGAGGCGCTTAATTTGATCGCCCAGACACCCCCGGGCAGTGAGTTGAAGATGAGCGGCATTCGGCGTGGCCAACCCTTTTCGATCACAGCACTTACCAGTCGCCGACCGCTGCCAGAGAGTCACACCCGCTCACCATAATTGTACATACTTACCCTTTACAGTGTCGCCAACACCTGCGCCAATGCATCCACGGTCTCATCGATCTGCGCCTCTGTGATGATAAGCGGCGGCGCCATCCTCACCACTGTTTCATGCGTCTCTTTACTGAGCACCCCTTTCACCATCAACTGTTCACACACGGCTCTGGCGCTGATGCGCTGTGGGTCGAGTTCAATGCCGATAAAAAGACCGCGCCCACGCACCTCACAAATCGCATCTGATTTAATCGCCTGCAGGCGCTGCAGCATATAACGCCCAAGGCACTCGGAACGTTCCACCAACTTTTCATCCTGCAACACCTTCAGCGCTTCCAGCGCAACCGCTGAAGCAAGCGGATTGCCGCCAAAGGTGCTGCCATGATCTCCCGGCTCAAACTGCGCCATCACATCTTCGCGCGCCAGAAAAAGCGACACCGGCATCATTCCGCCCCCCAGCGCTTTTCCCAGAATCAATCCGTCGGGCTGCACTCCGTCATGTTGGCAAGCGAGCAGTTTACCGGTTCGCCCGAGGCCACTCTGCACCTCGTCACAGATCAGCAGCACATTATGGCGCTTGCAAAGCTCGGCGCATTTTGCGAGATAACCGGGAGGCGGCATCACAATGCCCGCCTCGCCCTGAATCGGCTCGACCAGAAAGGCGGCGCTGTTTTCCGTGATCGCACCTGCAAGCGCATCGACATCACCATACGCAATGCGCTTAAAGCCCGGCGTTAGCGGGCCAAATTGATCTCTGTATTGCACCTCTGATGAGAAGCTAACAATCGTAATGGTACGACCATGGAAGTTGCCGTCACAGACAATAATTTCTGCCTTGTCCGCCGCCACCCCTTTCTTGGCATACGCCCACTTGCGCGCAGCCTTAAGGGCGGTTTCGACCGCTTCAGCACCGGTATTCATCGGCAAAGCGCGCGGCTGGCCAGTCATCTCACAGATCACTTCTAAAAATGGGGCCAGGGTATCCGTGTGAAACGCGCGCGAAACAATCGTCAGCCGTTGTGCTTGTTCAACCATCGCCTCCACTAAGCGTGGGTGGCAATGGCCGTGGCTCACTGCGGAGTAGGCACTCATCATATCGAGATAACGTTTGCCATTCTCATCCCAGAGATAGCACCCCTCCCCTTTCACCAGCACAACAGGCAGCGGGTGATAATTATGGGCGCAGTAGTGTGCTTCCAGTTCCAATGTGTTCATTTGATTACCTCACAATTGTATTGGCCAATGCCAATGCCAGTTGGGCTGTTTTCTGCGCAACATCATGTGCTGGGTTGTATTCGCTGATTTCGATGCCCAGCAGACGTTCATCACTCGCCACCATTTTCAAAGCCTCGACCAGCTCACTCCCACTAAGCCCCCCTTGCGCTGGGCTGCCGACACCGGGGGCATCGCCGGGGTCAACCGCATCAAGATCTATTGAAACTCCGAACCGGGCGCTGTGCTGCGTTACCCGTGCCTGCGCCGCCCGCATCACTGCAGACAAACCACGTTTTTGAACCTCACCCATACCATAGATATGCACGCCAAGGTCAGATAGCAATGCGCGCTCTTCCACCTCAAAGCTGCGTACCCCCACCAGCGCCACGTTGCGCGGCAGCAACACCGGAGCGCGCGCGCTCAATTGAGCCAACGCTGCAGGGCCGCGCCCCAACAGAGAGGCAAGCGGCATACCGTGATAGGCGCCACTCGGCGAGGTTGCGGGGGTATGGCTGTCCATGTGAGCATCGACCCAGATCAACCCCAGCGCGTCTGGCACCGCCAACGCGGCAGCAGCGCCACCCCAAGTACCCACGGCGCTCGAGTGGTCGCCACTCAATACGGCAAATCGATGTGCAGCTTCAACCGAACGTTGTACTTGCTCTGCAAGGCTACGGCAGAGCAGCTCAATGGTGTGCAGGTCATCCTGAGCATGCGGTGGGTAGAGGGTCGTCAGCCACTTCACGGGGTTTTCGCAGAGATGTGACTGGAGGCAGTAGGCGTGCAGCGCCTCAGGCCCCGCTTCGCAGCCTCGGTCCTGCGCGCCCACACCCGATGCGACGCCAATAAAATCTACGATTGTCAAAGCAGCCACTCCCATGCCATCTGGTTTTGGGGAACTTCTAAAGAGCGCTCGTTGCGTTCAAGCCGACGTAAAAGTGGCTCCCATTAGTTTCGAAGTCAGCCGTCACCGCGGCGCTATTACGATCATCTTCGGGGCAAAACCACCATCACTTACTCAGTACTCCTTGGTTTTTGGGAAAGGCTATTCAGCACCATAAACCACATCAGCAAACCCCCTTTCAAGCGAACTGCAAGCGAGGTGCCGATCCCACGGAATGATGCTCATCACTTCATCGACCCCAAGCGATGCGAGTTGATGCGGCACGCCATAACCGTACATCAAATGGCCACTGCCGATAAACGCGACCACCAGCGGTGCATGCTGCGGTGAGGTTAACTGCGCATACACCCTTTCTGCCATAGCACGATCCCACAGCAACTGCTTCTGCACAAAACGCTGAAATGCAGGCCCTTCGACCGCCAGCGCTAACTCGGCGCCCGGAAGTTTATGACGCTGAAAACTCCTCACCAGATGGCGAATATAGGGGCGTGTCGCTTGGGCAGGGGGCGTCATCCCCGGTGGCGCTGATGCCCACCCCTGCGCAACGGCCGCATCAACCTTCTCACGTGTGACATTCAACGCAACCACCGGGATTTTTTGGTCGCGCGCGTAGTTCAGCAGCGGGGTGTAGTAAGCGGCGTCAAAGCTCCAATAGCGCGACCACTCAACCTCTTCCAGAAAAATTTCGAGCGTTGTATCGCCGCGCAGGAAGCGGTCGATCTTCGGTTGCACAACTTTAGGCAGCATCTCCAACCCCATCACCAGCGCGGGCTGACGCTTATGCAGTGCTTGCAGCATGCGCAACTGCCAATCATGATGTGCTTGGTTGTCGTGATGCTCGCCCAACAAAACCACTCGGCTGGCGCTCGCCTGTGTTAACACCTGAGCCTCGGTAAGCACGCCAGCCGCACCCGGCACCCGCCACTCCCCTTTTGTGACACACGTGGCGGTTTGAGCAGGGGGTGAGTGTATTGCCGCGCCTTCTGCGACTGCCCATAACAATGAGGAGGGAAGATAAAATACTAACGTTAACGCAATGCCATAAAGTAGGTTCATCCTATCCCCCCTTTAGCGATCCAGCCTGAAAGCGCGCTCACCACATTGAGCAATTTTCCCCGGCTAATCCAGTAGTTTTTTCACCGCCCCAACTAGTCGCTCCTGAGTAAACGGTTTTTGAAGCCAGCCCGACGCGCCAAAGGTTTTAGCTTTGTTCTTTTTAAAGTCACTGCCTTCTGTCGTCAGCATAATAATCGGAATTTCACCATAACCATCTAGGCGACGCAGCTTGCTGACCAAACTAATGCCATTCATGTTGGGCATATTAATGTCGGAGAGTACCAAGTCAAAAACCTGTTCACGCGCAATTTCCATCGCATCAACGCCATCATTGGCACTCACCACCTCAAAGCCCTCCGCTTCCAAAAACGTTTTAACCATTCTACGTATTGTTAACGAGTCATCAACAGAAAGAATCCTTGCCATGTTCAACCTCATTCATTTTGCTATCGGAAAATGAGTGCCAATCCATTTGCCACTCAACAGCTTATCGGACAAAAGAGGAAATGGTTAAGGAACCTCGAGACTCGCAATGAATTTGAAACCTACCATTCCCACAAACTAGGACAACAGGCACATGTTTTCAATAAAAGCTAGCGTTTACGATCGTAAAACTCTTCTTGGCTTGCTGCTGAAGGGGGGGGAGGGGGCTCTGGCGGCGGCGTGTCTTCATCTTTATCAGCACGCTTTGAAACCATAATGCGAGAAAAGATGACACCAATTTCAAATAATACCCACATTGGGATCGCGAGCAACGTTTGAGAAATAATGTCAGGCGGGGTGAGCAACATCCCCATGACAAAAACGCCGACAATAATAAACGGCCGCTTGGCAACCAATTTATCAGGCGTTGTAATGCCTGCCCACACCATCAATATGGTGGCGATTGGAATCTCAAAGGCGAGGCCAAAAGCAAAAAAGAGCTTGAGTACAAAATCGAGGTATTTGCTGATATCCGTCATCACGGCCACGCCCTCCGGCGTGGTGCCGATAAAAAACTCGAACATCAGCGGGAAGACCACAAAGTAGGCGAAAGCCATGCCAGCATAAAAGAGTAGCGTGCTAGAGACGATCAGCGGCAGCACCATCTTGCGCTCGTTGGCAAACAACCCCGGCGCAATGAAACGCCACACTTGATAAAGCACCCAAGGAATCGCAAGAAAGAATGCCCCGACAAGCGTAAATTTAAACGGCGTCAAAAAGGGTGACGCCACTTCAGTGGCAATCATGGTGCTGCCCGCCGGCAACTGGTCAATCAACGGTTGTGCCAATGTGGTGTAAAGGTCGTTGGCAAATGGAAAGAGACAGATAAAGACAATCGCAACCCCTGCCAACATGCGCAATAAACGGTCGCGCAACTCAATAAGGTGAGTCACTAGCGGAGTTTTAGGGTCTGGCGGATATTTTTGAGGCCGAGCCATCTTCAATTATCTCTTTTCCACGGTATCACTCACGACCTCTTTAGACTGGGCCTCTGAAGAGGTTTCAGGATCAGGTTCAACGCGGTCACGCGCTTCCTTTGAAATCGGTTTTAGGAGATCTCCAGAGACCACCTCTTTGAGGCCTTTTTTCATCGATGAGACCGCATGGGTCGTCTCGCTCAATGCACGGTGTGCATCAGCAATTTTGCTCTCTTCAGTGATACGCTCTTTGAGTGCTTTGCCACGATCCACTTCGTTTTCAAGCTCATCTTTCATCTCACTCATAAAACCACGCGCCTTGCGAATCCAGCGGCCTGTGGTACGCGCGAGCGTCGGCAGCTCTTCTGGCCCGACGACCAAAAGCGCGACGATGGCGATCACTGTGAGTTCCCAAAAACCGATATCAAACATGATGTCTCACCCCTGCGACGGCGCAGGGCTCATTCAAAGAAGTGCGTAACGCTGAACTGATAATGGCATCAATCCAAGTCAGGTCTTATCTTTCTCTTTTGCTTCTGCTTGAGTGGCCTCACCATCAATCACACGATTTGCCTCTTTATGTGCCAGCTCATCAGGCATTGGATCAGCTTTCAGTTCATCCTTGTCATCACTCTTTCCATCACCCACCGATTCACGAAAACCTTTCACAGCACCGCCAATATCATTGCCCATGCCTCGTAATTTTTTGGTGCCGAACAACAACAGCACGATCACCAATACGATCAACAACTGCCAAATACTAATACCGCCCATGATCTCTCCTCGTATAAAACTTTTGTTCAGCTATGTTCTAAAACTTCTCTGCCCGCTCAGCCTTCTCTTGCAAGCCAGGCTTGCCAAAGCGCCGTTCCAGTTCCTGCAACACATCGTCAGGACCTAGCCCTTGATGCGCCAACATGACCAGCGTGTGAAACCACAAATCTGCAGTCTCATAAACAATCTGTTTTGCATCCCCATCTTTGGCGGCGATCACCGTCTCGGTCGCCTCCTCGCCTACCTTCTTCAAAATGCTGTCCAGCCCCTTGGCGTACAGCGATGCGACGTAGGAGCTATCCGCTTTCATCCCTTTACGTTGCTCTAATATATCAGCTATCTGGCTGAGCACATCACTCATATCACCCACCCTCTTGTATCAACCAAGGTGCGGGCATCGCCTGAGCACCGTTTACGCGAACCGGACATTCTACGCTATTTGACCCATTTTCCATATTAACGCGATCAGAGGCTCTCTGAATCCTCAATTTTTCATGCGCTTTATCCGGGTTAGCGCCTGTCACTCGCAAATAAAAATTGCCATTCACATCGAATTTACCAACAATGTCCCCACACATCATCTGAAAATGGAGAGATCGATGGCTGACGACAATAGTAACCACGAAGCCGCTCAACGACAAAATCGAAAAATCATGCGCTCAAGCACGCTGATTTCCCTAGTAGGCGCAGCACTTTTTCTAATTTCAGGCGCGCTCATCTATAAGCTGATGCCTTCTCCTTTCGAGCAACAGGTCAATGCCAACAACGCTCCTCAGGTAGAAAGCCGCTTATCGATCGATATGGTGCAAAAAAACACGGCTGGCCAGTGGGTTAAATTAGACAGCATCCCCGCCAGCGGTGAAGAGGTTAGTTTTCGTATTTCGAGCACCACGCCACTGCACGCAACTTTGATTAGCGAACCGAGCCGCAGCCACCCACGAACCTTGTTCGATGATATTCGCATTCCACCCGGCGAAAACAAGATCGTCAATTTTGGCGACAAAGCATATCGCTACACCATCAAAGCCTACGACCAGCAAGCACGCTTTTGCCTGATTACCGCCGCTGACACCGTCTTATTGGCTGAAAAATTAATGGCAATGCAAAAAAAAGCTTCTCGCGACACAATACCTGATCAAAACTGCGTCAATTGGTAAGCACCTGCCATCAAAACGTGCTCGTTTGACCCGCTCTCAAATTATGCTAACAATAGCCACCATCGACCACTCGCTCGCTCACAGGCCAACCCATCGGAGAAAAGCATGGTGCTTGAGTTCCACATCAACAAAGCCCCGCCACCCCTGAGAGAGATTGAGACCGCACTCGAGCAAGCCATCAAAGCACGTGCGCTGCTGCGCAAAAAAAACATCCGCTTTCTGATTTATATTTTGCTTGTCGTGGCGGCATACGCAACGTTCATGCTGACCGTCACGATCCCGATGCTTGCGGATCCAACCACGCTCCCCGATTTCGTTGCAATGGTGGCCTACTGCACCCCCTACGCAACCTTCTTAATCTTTTTTGTCGGTAATAATCTGCATAATAAGATCATCGAAAAACCACGCAAAATTCTCGACACTGCCATCCCCGCTTTCAAAAAAGCATCCGACAAAAAAGTTGCGGAGATCAACGACTGTGGACAACGCTACACTGAGGTGGCCGCATACCAACAACAGGTAAAAAAAATTGGGCGCTCACTGGTGAATGGAGAAGCAGAGATGGTGCTCCAGTGGGTAGAGAGACGCATGCAGAAAGAGTTCGGACTAACCAACGGCTTTGTTATTTAGGCAACCTCTAACGCGCCGAAACAAAGCAAACCGTGCGCCCTTGAACAAAAAAGGCAGCGTCTCCTGCGCCATTTAAACCCGCGCAACAAACCACTGCCATTCGACAATCAGAAAAAAGACCGCCTATTATTTCTTCTTTTTAACCGCCTTATCTGCTTTTTTTGCCGCCTCTTCAATTCCTTCAAGGTTTTTTTCATCCAGCTTAGTCAGTGCAGGAAGATCCGCTTTATCATCGACTAATGGCGCAAGCTTGCCATGCAATGTGGTGCACTTTTCATGTAGTTCACGATGCTGCTTTACCAGTTTCGCACTCTCTTCCAATGCAGTTTGAAACTCGGCAATGCGCTTCTCTTGGCTGCGCTTCTCTTTGCGCAAAGCAGCCGCCTCACCTTCAATCACTTTACGTCTGCTGGTTTCCTCTAGCTTCTGCTTTTTCAACGCCTTGAGTTTCTTGACAACATTCTCCGGTGTATCAGCCAGCGCTTTGTTGATCGCTTTAATCTCACGCTCTTTTTCTGCTAATTGGACATTAATTTTTTTCATCGCTTTAAAGTGCGCATCGCGCTCAATCGCCATCGCCTTTTCAGCTTCTTGGCGAGCGCTTAACATTGCGGCGGCCTGAGCCTCGGCAATGTTTCTGCCTTTTTCACTTTCAGCCATTTTCTTTTCCATCACAGCAATCGCCAGCCCGGCCTGCTCTTGGACACTACCAACACTCGCCTCTGCTTCGATGATTTTTTTCACACCCACTTCAAGCTCACGTTTGAGCACATCGCGGCTGCAATCTGGGTCTAGCCCCAATGCATCTGTTGCGGTTTTAATTAAGACTTGATTACTGATCGCAAGATCCTTCCAGACCTTTAATTGAAGTTCAAATTCTGCTTGTTCCACTTATTACTCCTGAATTGCGGACCGAACCAACCACGAATCCCTCAGTTACGGCCTTTTCGGGGGCGCATTATAGCAATATACGGCCACTTTTCGCGAAATTTAAATAAATTTAGTCAATCCAGGTTTTCCAACGCACCTAAAAACATGTGGAACAGGCGTGCTTCAACCAACGATAACAACCATCCACAAGCAATAGAGACGCCCCAAAACCACACCAAGAGGCTGAATCTGAATGGTTTTTTCATTTCTCTTGTCATCCGCACCCGTTGTAGTCGATACTAGCGCCATGCGTGAAAAACTTAGTTTAACCCATCATTTCCTAATCGCCATGCCAGCCCTGCATGACCCCAATTTCTTCCGCAGTGTTACCTATATATGCGAGCACAATGAAGATGGTGCGATGGGAATTACGATAAACCGCCCGCTTGAGATCACACTCGGTGAAATTCTGCGCCAAACGAAAATCCCATGTGATAACGACGCCATCAACGACGCACCGATCTTTCTCGGTGGCCCGGTACAAAATGAACGCGGTTTTGTGATTCACCGGCCACAGGGCGATTGGGATGCAACCCTCGCGGTCAACGATGAGATCTGCGTCACCTCATCCAAAGATATTTTGGAGGCAATGGCAACAGGTAGCACGCCTACAGATTGCCTTGTCGCGCTCGGTTATGCGGGCTGGAGCGAAGGACAATTAGAAAATGAGATCGCTGAAAATGTCTGGATTAGCGTTCCTGCCTCTGGCGAGATACTTTTCAACACCCCTTTTGACCAGTGCTGGGAAGCCGCGGCCGCTCATGCAGGCGTCGACCTCAGTCGGCTCTCCAACGACGTTGGCCACGCCTGATAAGTCAGGGCGCCGCACCCTGCTCGCATTCGACTTCGGCACCCAAAAAATCGGCGTCGCAGTCGGCCAAGAGCTGACGCAGAGTAGCTCTGCGCTACCGCTTTTACGCTCACGTGACGAGCGTCCCGACTGGGAAGGCATTACGCAGCTCATGGAAAGCTGGCAACCCGATGCACTGGTGGTCGGCATCCCGCTCAATATGGACGGCAGCGAAAACGAGATGACACGCAGAGCCAAACGCTTTGCCAATCGCTTGGCTGGGCGCTACCACTTACCCGTCTACTCTGCCGACGAACGGCTCACCACACGTGAAGCCGCGCGCGACTGTTACGACCCTAAAAACCGGCGCGGCCGCAAACGCAAGGGGCACATGGAGGTCGACTCGGTCGCAGCACAGATTATCCTTGAAACCTTTTATAGCCAGCCCGCTTAACGCACCCCGAGTAAAACCCTCCAAAAGGCAAAAAATGAGCAAAACGGCGCAATAACCGGTATCATTGCGGCCTGTGAACGCAAAAGAATTAGACATCAACCCGCCCCTTAATCACGTTGCAGAGTCACTCAGTGCGCTGCTTGAGTCACGCAATATTCAACACCCGATTATGATCGGCATTCATACCGGTGGCGTATGGGTCGCGCAGCAGCTGCACCAACGGCTGCGCCTTCAAGAACCGCTGGGGACGCTCGACATCTCCTTCTACCGGGATGACTTCACCCGCGTCGGCATTAACCCACAAGTCAAACCCTCCACACTGCCACCGAGCATTGATGATCGCCACATCATTTTGGTGGACGATGTGCTCTACACCGGCCGCACCATTCGCGCGGCAATGAACGAGCTGTTTGATTACGGCCGCCCCGCTTCCATCATGCTGGCAGTACTGGTGGAGCGCGACGGACGAGAACTGCCGATTCAGGCCGACGCTCTGGGGCAACATATCACGCTGGAAGCCGGTGAGCAGGTCAAATTGCAAGGGCCCGAGCCGTTAACCCTGAGCATCACCCGCCTGCGAGTGCCGACAGCATGAAAAAACGAAATCGCCTGCAACTCGACGAGCAGGGGAGGCTCAAGCACTTCCTGACGATTGAAGGGCTTAATCGTCAGTTGCTGATCGATATTCTCGACACCGCAGAATCACTCACCAGCATCAGTGAACAGAGCATCAAAAAAGTGCCCCTACTGCGCGGCAAAACCATTGTTAACCTTTTTTTTGAGGCCAGCACCCGCACCCGCACCACCTTTGAACTGGCGGCGAAACGGCTCTCCGCCGATGTGCTCAACATTAACATTCAAGCTTCGGCCACCGCCAAAGGAGAGACGCTGCTCGATACCCTGCGCAACCTTGAGGCGATGCACTGCGACATGTTTGTGGTGCGCCATGCCGATAGCGGTGCCGCTCATTTCATAGCACAACACGCCGCACCTCACATCAGCGTGATTAATGCCGGCGACGGGCAGCACGCCCATCCGACACAGGCGATGCTCGACATGTTTACCATCCGCCGCGAAAAGGGCGAATTTCACCGCCTCACGGTTGCGATTGTGGGCGACATCCGCCATTCACGTGTCGCCCGCTCACAGATCCACGCATTGAGTATGCTCGGCGTGGAGGATATCCGCATCATCGCCCCCAAAACACTCATCCCCACTGAACCGGATGCCTTTGGCGTACATGTCTTTCACGACCTGCGTGAGGGGCTGCGCGATGTGGATGTGGTGATCATGCTGCGTCTGCAAAAAGAACGCATGCGCGGTGCCTCCCTGCCGAGTGAGCACGAATATTTTCAGCGCTACGGCCTCACCGAAGCGAAACTTGAGCTGGCCAAGCCGGATGTCACGGTGATGCACCCCGGGCCGATCAACCGCGGTGTCGAAATCGACTCTGAAGTTGCCGATGGGCCGCGTTCAGTCATTCTGCAACAGGTGAGCCACGGCATTGCGGTGCGCATGGCCATCATGGCGATGGCGATGCAGCAACGCCCACCCGAAACGGCAGAAGGGGAGCGCCGATGAAGATTGCCATCAAAAATGGCCATGTGATCGACCCTGCCAATGGGATTGATGCACAGCAGGATCTATTTATCGCCGAAGGTAAAGTCGTCGCACTCGGCCAGCCTCCGACCGGTTTCAGTGCAGACGAAACCATTGATGCCCGCCAGCAGATCGTCTGCCCCGGCTTTGTCGACCTGCGCGCTCATCTTCGCGAACCCGGTGAGGAGCACAAAGGCACCATCGCCAGCGAAACCCGTGCTGCAGCACGGGGCGGCATTACCACCCTCTGCTGCCCACCCAACACCCACCCAATCATTGACACCCCGGCCGTCGCGGAGCTGGTGCAACGCCACGCTGAAACGGCGGGGCATGCTCGCGTCGCCCCCTTGGGTGCGCTCACGCAAAAGCTTGAGGGGAGTGCCATCACCGAGATGCATGCCCTTAAAATGGCAGGCTGTGTGGGCATGAGCAATGCGATGCAGCCGGTGGGCAACACCTTAGTGCTGCGCCGTGCGATGGAATATGCCGCCACTTACAACATCACCGTTTTCATCCACGCCGAAGATGCTGCCCTTGCCAATAACGGCTGTGTGCATGAGGGCGCGGTCGGCTCACGCCTCGGCCTGCTTGGCATTCCGACTGCCGCAGAGACAGTTGCAGTCGCCGCCACACTCGCACTGGTCGAAGAGACAGGAGCGCAGGTGCACTTTTCAATGGTCTCCAGCCAACGCGCATTGCAGAAAATTTCGCGCGCCCGCTACGACGGCCTGCCGGTCAGCTGCGACGTGAGCGCACACCACCTCCACCTGACCGAAATCGACCTGCTGGGTTTTAATAGCCTCTGCCATGTGCGCCCACCGCTGCGCACACAGCGCGATATGGAGGGGCTGCGCAAAGGGGTTGCCGACGGCCAGATTGCCGCCATCTGCTCCGATCACCAGCCGCATGAAGCCGACGCCAAGCTTGCGCCGTTCGGTGCTACCGAGCCGGGTATCTCAGCGCTTGAAACGCTGCTGCCCCTTTCGCTACGCTTGGTCGATCACGGCATTTTTTCGATGACACAGATGGTGAGCAGCCTCACGCACCAACCGGCCACGATCCTCGGCATCAAAGCAGGACGACTGTCGATCGGTGATCTTGCCGACATCTGCATCTTCGACCCCGAACGCTACTGGACACTCGACCACCACTCAATGGTGAGCCGCGGCCACAACACCCCCTTCTTCAACTGGGAGATGAAAGGCGAGGTGACACGCACACTGCTGGGAGGCAAAACTGTTTATGAACGCTAATACCAACAGCAGACCACACCGCGATACGATCTTTGTCGAAGAGGCCGAGGTATTGGCACACCAAGGGTTTGACGGCAAACAGTTCATTATGAAACTGCAAGCGCCAAAAACAGCGCAGCATGCAGCGCCCGGCAGCTTTGTTCATCTGCGCTGCAACCCACTGCGGCCGATGCGCCGCCCGCTCTCCATCATGCGTGCAAACAAACAGCAGGGGTGGATCGAAATCCTCTATCGCGTCTTTGGCGAGGGCACTGAGCTTCTCTCACAGCGCCCGGTCGGCAGCCAGGTTAACCTCATGGGGCCGATCGGGAAACCCTTTGTGCTCCACCCGGATCACCCTCGCCCACTGCTGCTCGGCGGCGGCGTGGGCATTCCACCGATGGTCTTCATCGCAGATGAGGCGCGCAAACAAAAAGGGCAATATCAGCCGATGGTTTTAATGGGCTCTGAAACCCCCTTTCCATTTAAGGCGCGCCCGTCACAGATCATCATCCCCGGCCTGCCCGAGAACACCATTGCAGCGATGCCACTGATGGAAGATTGGGGCATCGCCAGCCGCTTGGCCAGCCAGCAAGCTTTCCCCGGCGTTTACCAAGGTTACATCACCGACCTTGCCCGCACCTGGCTCAACACACTCGATGATGCGCAACGCAGCGAGGTTGAGCTGTTCGCCTGCGGCCCGCACCCGATGCTTGAAGCGGTGGCAAACCTCGCAGCAGCGTTTGAGCTGCCGTGCCAACTCTCACTGGAAGAGTTCATGGCCTGTGCGGTGGGTGGCTGCGCTGGCTGTGCCGTTAAGGTGCATCACCGTGACGGGACGACGGCGATGAAGCGCGTCTGCGTTGACGGCCCTGTTTTTCCAGCTGAAGCGATCTTTCCCAAAGCGAGCTAGCGCAAAAGGGAACGCTTTTTGATGAGTACTCATCCACCTTCTGCCGTAATCTCAGACCCAAACAGTTGGGTCGCGCAACATGGCAATGCGTTATATCGCTATGCGTTACTGAAGATGCGGGATCAGTCGCAGGCGGAAGATATGGTGCAGGAAACCTTCCTTGCAGCACTCAAAGCGCGCGACCGTTTCTCGGGTCAGTCA
>JALSHQ010000256.1 GCA_026982145.1 Gammaproteobacteria bacterium
GGGCGGGAAGAGTCGAGTACTGCCTGGCTAAAACCAAAATACATTTCCGCAATGGAGAATAGTGACTCGACCATGATGTCAGGACTGTGGTGCTGATAGGCCGAGGTGTAAAGTGACCTTGCCCAATCCATCGCCTCTTTTTTTCGCTTCAAGTGAATTTTGAGTGGCTGACGTATGGTTAATTTATTAAACGCTGCCATCTTTTCACGCGCTAAACGTACCTTCGCTGAGGCCACAATATGGCTGGTGCGGTCACTCTTTACTGTTGCATCAGCGGTTACATCTGCCTTGCGTACCTTAGCAGCCCAAATATCACCACGAAGCCTGTCACCCATGGCATCATTCATTACGACTAGCTTATTCAGCGCTTCAATATATTGTGGGAACGGCTCCGGATAAGCCTCGGCATAACGCTGGTAAGTTCTAATCGATGCCGGAATATCATTCAGTGATTCATACAGCTCTGCTGATTGCCATAGCGCTGCCATTTTGACCTCGCGATCTTTTTCAATGGCATAGACCTCTTCTAAAATTTGCGCTGCATTCGCAAATTGCTTGGCATTGATGTACGCTACCGACAACAGCTTAGTCACATCATCGTGGTGCTCATGCGTTGGGTACTGGCTACGGAAGCGATTGCTGTAATTGATCGCATCCAGCCATGACTCACCCTTCATCGCTAGCGTAACGGCATCATAAAGCCCCTTAGGGGCAATTTCAGATTCACCGGCAAGGGCAGCAATGCGTTCAAACATCTTCCTTGCCACCTCGTCGTTGCCTGCATCACGCTCGAACTCAGCCTGTTTATAGATGGTCAATGCCAACCGGTCTTCCATCTTCCGCTTTCGTGCATCACCCAAATTTAACGAGCGAATCAAATAGAGGAATGTCACTTCAGCCTTCGCAAATTTTGATAAATTAAAATAGGATTCAGCCTTGATCAGGTTGATTTCATAGCGCATTTCACGGCTACTCACATCCTCGAGCATGGTTGAAATATTAACCGCCTCGCTATATTTAGCACCAGCGAAGGCCATTTCGGCTGCTCGTAATACAATCCTTTCAGAACGCAGGTCCTCCGGGTAGGTGCGTTTAAAAAGCAGCGCATGCTTGATATAGCGCGTGCGCCACGCCGCTTGCTCGGCTCCCGTATGCTCCGAATATAAGCGCTCTGATAAAACCACCGTTGCATATGCGGCACGCTGATCAACAATCGTCCCATTCTTATATGCGACTATTTCATAGTGGCTAATCGCTTTTTCATACTGCTCTTCTTCCGCTAACAGGTCAGCATAGGCGTAATTCACATTATCCTCTAAAGCATTTTCTGAGAAGTGCGCGAGGTAACGTTCGTACCATAAGCTGGCCAACTCAAATGAATTAGCTTTCGCTGCCGACTGATATTGGTTATGAAAGTAACTCGCAATGGAAAAAATATTGTCACGCAGCCGCGGCTTTATCTCATTCAACGCATGGCTATTTTCACCTGCTTCACTTTTCCAGTAACCCGCATCTGGGTTGTAACGTAAATAAAATCGCTCGGCTGCTGCATAAAAATTATCAAAAAACCCGCTCCGCTCCCATGTGGTTACAACACGAAATTCCATCTTTGCCAGATAGCGTGAGTTGGGGTAGTTCGCCGAAAACTGTTGCAGTATTGCTACCACATCTGAGTAGCGCTTCTGCGCCAAGTAGATATTTGATAGCTCGTTATAAACATGATACGAAAACTTTGACGAACGCATTTCACCAAAATAATCAGTCAGGGCACTATGCTCTTCCATGTATGAAAAGTTAAGCGCCATCGCATAAAAATAAGCGATGAAGTGATCATCTTTTTCGATGTTTCCATCGCCTGTGGCATCGCGATAGGCTGCCGCCACCATCAAATCATCAACTGCAGCACGGTATTCCTGCAATTTAAACCTTGACCAACCACGCTTGAAATAGGCTTTCTCAAAGAACACCAAATTATCAGGTGCTTCAATCACTTTGCTATATCGAATCGCAGCATCTTCATAGTCCCCAATCACAAAGGCATCTTCTGCCAGACGAAACTGCGCTTCCAAGTAAAAGCGAGATCCGGGGTGCTCTATAACTAGACGATCTAATACACCCGCCGACTTCTCATGCTGATCCAGCTGGCTTGATATCATTGCTAGGCGGTACAACACTTCGTCATTGCTGCTAAGGTCTGGGTAGTCACGCAGTGACATCTCCAGCAGATCCGCCGTTCTCATCAGCTTAATGCGGCTTTGCGCTTCTTTTTTTGCCAAGCGCTGTTCTTCACTCAACGCCTCTTCATCGACACTAGTATTAAGTTCGCTCGACTCGGCTTCAAGCTCCAGATCTGCCAGCCGGCTAATCGCTAATGAACGAAAGCGGTCGCCCTTTTCAGCCTGCCGCACGTATGCGGTATAGGCCTGATAGATATCAACCTCCACACCGGCCTCAGCACTCACCGCTCCAGGCTGGCGCTCTTCGACGCTGCTTTCACGCTCAATATCCGCCAGTGTCAGCTCATGCTGTTTCATGCTGCAACCCACAAATAAGGCGCAACATAGCGTTATCAAAGTGGCTTTCATTGTATTAATTGTCACGTTCAATACCTGTATCAAACATCTGTACCAAACCAAAACGTGACTGGCTAAGATAACTTTCCAGATGGTCGCGTCGCGCCAGCATGTAAGCTTTCACCATCTCTTCAACAACCGCGGTGCTTTCATTATAGAGCGTGCGAATTTGTTGGTAAAAATATCGATCCTGTGCAAACAGGTCACTGCGTACCAGAAAAATACCTAAATTTTTCATATTATCAAATAGCGAGCGCGCCTCGGGGTATTCCCGCATCAAGTTAATATCACTGGCAAGATCAAAAACAGACTCGCTGCCAAGCTCCTGATTAAGAAAAGCATCAATACTTTTTATGCGCTCAGTGTAGTAGCTCACCGCCTCTTTATAGGCAGTAGATGCGGCGCGCGTACGGCGGCTCTTGGCCAAAATATAAGCAGTCAGCAGATGTGCTTCATCTACCGCAAGGTCAGTTGAGTCCTTTTCCCGCAACATTGCCGTATAACTCAGTGCACGCGAATATAGCCCTTGCTTCACCGCTGCATAAGAGACCCCTAGTAAGGCGCGATTAAAATACCGGCTATTCACCGAAACCCGCCCAAACACCTCTCTGGCCGCCGCGTATTCTTCATTTTCCAAAAAATGGTAACCGGCCATCAGGGTGAGATAGTCCCGCATCTCATTCGGCATCACTAGCTGCTCATTACTCACATGCGACTGCAACTGCCGTGCTTGAGCTTGCGTTCCATCAAGGCTCAACTGCGAAGCTGTGCCGTTTAAGGTTGCTAGCATTTGATACTCAGATGTTGGTGTAATCAATCGATAATATGAAACGGCTTTGGCATAACGCCCCTGTTGCTGCAACGAAATGCCATACATCAAATTATACAAATCCATATGAACGGCAGAGATTTTCCGCTTCGAAATTTGTCGTAGCGCTTTGATACAGAGCGCCCATTCATCGCGTCGAAAATGAAATTTGGCAAACATATACGCACTGTTAACAACCTGAAACTCAAGCCCCGTTTTTTTGACATGCAGATACAGCTCATTCGCCATCTGCCATTCATTGTGATCCAGCATCAGCTGGATAAACCCCATAATGGTGCCTCGCCTGACTTTTTTCAGCACCAGTTCTTTATTTTGAATGATGATCGCAATCGCCCGTATCGGCTCTTCATTCGCAAGGTATTTTTGCACCTTGAGTTCAAGCTGCATCGGGCCAACCAATGTTTCAAGCTGCATCGGGCCACTCACCGCCTGCCCGCCGTCAGGATCCACATAATTTTGGTAAATCTCAGATGAGAGTGTGCGATAGCGCTGATCAAGCAGCTTAAGCTGCTTGGCCAGCACAGGCGAGGTCTCGGCCTGCGATGTGGGCGCAGACAACAGAAAGACCAGCATGAAACAAATTGTGGCTGCTACTTTCGTGATCATTGAATTTATCGTTGCACCTTCGGCGCACCCAGCGTTGCTGTATGACCCTGTTCAGCCGCTCTCGACCAAAAACATTGAGGTTACCGACCCTTAAAAATAGGCCATTCCATTATCTAAACACACTTACTAAAGCAATGAATGACAACACCTTACAAAAACATTAACGGCAAACAACGCAAAAAATAAACGCTGCCGCTACAAACTGCGCCATTTAGCTATAAAAACTAGGGATACCGACCAAGTACGGGCACTCACTAAGCCGCGCCGAAAATAAAGATAAGCTCGATCAGGCCAATTTCTGCTTCAACAGCTCATTCACTTGAGCAGGATTCGCCTTCCCTTGCGTCACTTTCATCACCTGCCCGACAAAAAAACCAAATAACTTCTCTTTGCCCGCACGATACTGCTCAAGTTGCTGCGGGTTGTTGACCATAATCT
Source organism: Gammaproteobacteria bacterium (assembly GCA_026982145.1). Lineage (GTDB taxonomy): Bacteria > Pseudomonadota > Gammaproteobacteria > SZUA-140 > SZUA-140 > SZUA-76. The sequence goes on from JALSHQ010000256.1 coordinate 4,447, forward strand.
CATCGATAATTTTCTCAATCGCACCGCTATCAGTCACCTGTTTGAGCCCTTTCTGCGCAATAATGGTGTCGGCATCCCCCTCTCCATTCCACATATACTCAAACACCTGCTTGGCAATTTTGCCTGAAATGGTGTTGTCAGCGATGCGTTTTAACATACTCCCCAACATCTCAGCTGTGACCGGGCTCTCAGATATCATTTTTCCTGCTTTGTTGAGTGCCCCCAGCAGATCTCCCATCACCCAGTTGGCCGTGCGCTTGGCATCGTCACCAGCAATTTTGGCAGCCACTTCAAAGTACTCTGCTAGCTCGCGGCTGGCGGTCAGTACGCCCGCCTCGTATTCAGCCAACCCCAACTCATCGATGAAACGCTGCTTCTTTTCATCTGGCAATTCGGGCAAAGTGCGTCGTATTGCTTCGATATAGGCATCATCAACCTCCAACGGCAACAAGTCTGGGTCTGGAAAATAGCGATAATCAAACGCCTCTTCTTTGGAACGCATTGAGCGGGTCTCATCTTTATCGGAA